>JACQRE010000067.1 GCA_016206585.1 Candidatus Omnitrophota bacterium
CATCGAGGATGATGCCCCAGAGCAGGCCTGATTGGCCGGCCTGGCGGATCGCTTCTAGGGTGAGCATCTCCCCGGCTTCGACCTTGGCTACCGGAAGAAGCTGGCGGGCGTTGAGGTCGCCGTGGACGCGGAGGAGGAAGGCGCGCGGGGACAGCACGATCTGGTCCGGACCGATCTCCTGTTTGAGCGCTTCCACCACCCGTTCCCCGAACGCGTACTCCATGACGTTCCGGCTGGCTCCGCTCACGGTCGTCCGGAGAAAGTGGAGATGATCCTGGTGATCGCGGATCTGCAGGCCGGTCAGGACCATCAAGAGGCTGATGGCGATGAGCCGGCCGGCGCGGGGCTTAAGGCGCAACCGCCTGGCGAAGGCTAGGATGGCGGCGGCCAGCCCCATCCAGACGATCCAGAACACCGGCAGCATGACCCGGATGTCGATCATCGCACCCCAGCGGTACTTGGAGCGGGCGGCGATCAGGACCGCCAGGTGTATACAGAGGTAGAGTGCCAGCAGCAGGGCCGGCCGATACCGCTCCAGCGCGACCTTCGCCTGGGAGATCGTGAACGGGCGAAGCCAGAGCCACACCGCCAGCGCCGAGAGGGCCGCGAGGATCGCTGCGGTCGGCACGTGACTGACGAGCCAGTCGATGCCGGTTTGCCAGCGGGTGATCTCAAGAAGGATGGCGTGCACGGTCACGCGGACGTTGTCCCACACCGACAGTTCGGAGGGGCTCATGTGGTACGGGGTCATCTCACCGGTGAGGAGGATGTTGCGGAGGATGAACGGCCCGGCCCCGAGCAGGAGGCCGGCCGCCCACGCGAGGCCGCTGCGGAGGACCTGCCGCCAGGGCATCCAGAGGAAGTGCGCGAGCAGCCAGGCGGCGGTGGCGGTCCAGAGCGCGACGGCGACGTAGCGGATGCCCCATGCGAGGCCGGCCAGCAGGCCGGCGGCGGCGAGCCAGCGCCAGGGCTGGCGGGGGCGCTGGGCCCAGGCGAGGAGACACGCGATGGAGGCGGTGGCCGCGACCAGGTAGGGCGGATCGCTCATCACGACGAGGCTGGCGCTCAGGAACGCCGGCATGAGCACCACGGTCAGTACGACGGCGAGCGTCACCAGCGGCGTGAAGAAACGTGAGATGATCCAGACCAGCAGGACGACCGCCAGCGCCATCGAGCCGACCGACACGGCGGCCCAACTTGCCGGCTCGGAGAGCCCGGCGGCCTGTGCGACCGCGAGGAGCAGCGGATAGCCCGGCGGCCAGATCGTCAGCGGCTGCCAGAGGGCCGGCTCGAGGCCGTTGTGGGGGCGCACGGTGAGGCCGCGGCCGGCCTGGAGCGAGCGGGCGGCCTCAATGTAGGAGGCGCCGTCATCCGTGATGCCGGATTGATGCTGGAAGAGCGCGGGCAGGTGAGCACCCCAGGCGCCCAGGCAGATGAGGCTGATCACCCAGGTCGAGACGGCCGGGGAGACCGGGCGGATTTTCCGCCGTCTTACCCACGGAGCCATGTCTTGACCACCGGCCAGTCATAGATGAACCAGACCATGTAGAGTAGCCACAGCAGGGTGATGAGGACGATCTGGCGGTCGGTGTAGAGCACCTCGACCGGGCTGCCCTTGCCCCTCTTGTGGACCATGAAGAGGTAGCGGAACAGGCCGAGCATCACCAGGAGGACGCTATAGAGGAGATGACGGGTGCCAAAGCGCGCGATGGTCTCGGGCGCGATCGTATAGAAGATGTAGCACGTGAGGGTGAGCGTGATGGTGATGAGGTTCATCTGGTCGAGGAACTCGGGGCTGTAGAGTGTGAGCACCCAGCGGTGCTGGCGGGCCGAGTCGCCCAGCTGCGTGAGCTCGTGGCGCCGCTTGCTGAAGCCGAGGAACGTGGCGAGGAGGAAGGTGCACAGGATGAGCCACTCGGAGGGCATCACATCGATGACCGCCGCACCCGCGAGCACGCGCAGGACGAAGCCGATGGCGATCACGAGGACGTCGACGATCACCTTGCGCTTGAGGTAGAGCGAGTAGAGGATGCCGGAGGCGAGGTACGTGTTGAGGACCGCCCACAGCGGCATGACGTGAAGGGCGGCCAGCTGGACCACCAGGAAACAGTACACGGCCAGGACGGCGGCTTCGAATCTCGTGACGGCGCCTGAGGGGATGGGCCGGCGCTGCTTGGCCGGGTGCTGGCGGTCGCGTTCAGCATCGACGAGATCATTGAAGATGTAGACGAAGCTGGAGGCCGCACAGAAGAACGCCCACGCCATGATGGAGGCGGCCGCCACGTCCGGGTCGAGCAGGCGGCCCGAGAAGACCGCCGGCGCGAAGACGAACAGATTCTTCACCCACTCGTGCGGACGGATCAGTGTGCAGATGGCGGTCAGTTTGCGCATATCAGCGGCCCAGCCAGGCGAGGCCCAGCGCGAGGAGGAGCCGGCCGATGAGCCCGGCGGCGACGTCGTCCAGCATGATGCCCAAGCCGCCGTGCAGCCGCTCAAGCTGCCGCATCGGCGGCCATTTGCCGATGTCGAAGAGCCGGAAGAGGGCGAAGGCAGCGATGAGGATGGGCAGCGTCTTGGGCAGGCCGGCGAGGGTGATCCACATGCCGGCGACCTCATCGATGACGACGACCTTGGGATCATGATCGTTGGCCCGTTTCGCTGTGACGCCGGAGGCCCAGATGCCCACGAGCGTCGTCACCGCGCAGATGAGCCACTGGGCGGCAGGATCGGCCGGGGCGAACGCATACCAGAGCGCTGCGGCGGCGGCACTCGCCACCGTGCCCGAGGCGATCGGCGCGTAGCCCAGTCCGCCAACCGTCGCAATCACCCAGCTGAGATCAGATCTCAAAACCTCAGGTCTTGGCTGAAGACCTGAGGTTTTGAGATCTGATCTCCGGTTCCATTGGTTTTGCATTAGCGGGAGCGGTCCCAGGCGACGCGGCGGCGGCTGAAGCAGAAGCGCAGGAGGCCGGCCAGCATGGCGAGGTTGCCCATGCAGAAGTAGAGCGGCGGCGAGAGCCACTTGACCATGCGGCCGCTGCGCTGGACCAGGTAGCCCGCCCACGCGCTGAGGTAGAAGAGCGCCTGGATAGAGAGGAAGAGCGGTCCCCAGGGCGAGGGCACCCAGAGGCTGCTGAGGAGCAGGGTGAGCATGAAGAGGGGGGCCAGCGTCCGGAGGACCTTGTGCGAGAAGAAGGAGAGGGCGACCCAGCCATGCCAGGGGCTGAGCATGCCCCGCAATTCAATGATTTGCTGGCAGTTGCCCGCCGCGATGCGGCGGCGGCGCGCGAACTCGCCCTCCACCGAGGCGTGCTCGCGCTCCCACGAGACGGCGGCGGGGTCGTACACCGCGCGGTAGCCCTGGGCGACGATGCGCATGGGGATGATGTAGTCGTCGTTGATCGTGGCCTCGCCCAGCCGCTCGAACCGCTCCTTGCGGATCGCGTAGAACGCCCCGTGGGCGCCGAGGATGGAGTGCAGGCGGCTCTCCTGGCGCTTGATGAAGGTTTCGTATGTCCAGTAGAGCCCTTCGCCTTCGCCGCGCAGATCGCTCGAGCCCTTCAGGCGGTAGAGCCCGGAGACGCAGCCGACCTGCCGGTCGGCGAAGCTGCGCACGAGGTACCGCAGGGCGTCCGGCTCCAGCTCGCTGGAGGCGTCGGAGAACACGATGATCTCGCCGCGCAGCAGCGGCACCGTGCGGGTGAGCATCGCCGACTTGCCGATGTTGTCGCGCATCAGGAGCAGCGTCACCCCCTGGGCCTTGAAGCCGGAGACGATCGCGTTGGTCCGGTCGGTGGAGCCGTCGCTGGCGACGACGATGTCCAGCTTGTCCTTGGGATAATTGAGGGCGAGGCTGTTGCGCAGCTTCGCCTCGATGTGCGCGTCCTCATTATACGCGGGAATGAGGAGCGACACCGTGGGCGTGATGGGTTTCCGGACCGGCTCCCGTCCGAAGAGACGCGCCAGCGCCCAGACCAAGGCCGGGTACCCGATATAGATGTAGAGCAGGATGAGGAACGCACTCCAGAACAGCGTCGTCATCAGGCGTTGGGCACCAGACGGCGCTTCAGTTGTTCGTACCAGTACACGCCGAGCGTGCGCTTCAAGAGGCGGATGAGGAGCTGCTGGTTGGCCGCCCACCAGAAGGCGGGCTGCCAGCCCTCCACCATCGCGACGATGTGCTCGGCCGAGAAGGGCTGGCGCACGACGACCCGGCGCAACGCCAAGGGGTTCGTCTCCTTGCCGTTGGTGCCGATGTCGGAGACCCACACCGCCTCGTAGCCGGCCTCCTTGGAGGCGTCCGCCACGGTGCGGTTCCAGTAGCCGCCGGGCGTAGCCAGCGCCTTGATGGGCACCCCGAGCCGCTGGGAGAGCAACGCCTTGGACGAGGTGAGCTCCTCGAGCACCTCGCTGGGCGACAGCTCCGTCAGCGGCCGGTGGCTCGCACCATGCGAGCCGATCTCCATGCCAAGGAACACGAGCTTGCGCAGCTGCTCCCACGTGAGATACCCGGCCTTGCCGAGGTAGCCGGTCGTCACGAAGAAGGTGCCGGCGAAGCGGTAGCGCACGAGCAGCGGGGCCACCAGCTCGAAGTGGCTCGCGTGGCCGTCGTCGAACGTCAGCACGACCGTCCGATCGGGCAGGCTCCCCTGCCCCTGCTGCCAGGCGCGGAACGCGCGGGAGCTGATCGTCTGATAGCCGAGCTTGCGCAGCTGGGAGAGGATCGCGTCCAGCCCGCTTGCCTTGATCCGGTAGAACTCGTCGCTGTTCGGCGGCTCCGGCGCGTGGTCCGGCACCACATCATGGAATGTCAACGCCACGATCCGCATGGTCACTTCATCTCCTGCTGCAACTTCTCAATCGTTGCGGCGATCTGTTGACGTTGGGTCTCGAGCACGCCGGGGTCCTTGGCATAGGACCGCAGCGAGGTGACGAGGACCGGATCGACGGCGAGCAGCCGCTGCGCCTGCTGGAGCAGGGCCGGGTCCACCTTGGGATGGCCCTGGGCCGACTGTGCCAGCCGCTGCAGCAGGACGAGGTACTCGTAATCCTCGATCCCGTCGCGCAGCACTTCCAGCCGGATCGAGGGCACCGGCCCGTCGGGGCCGGGGTAGTAGAGGATGCCGTCGCCGTTTTGCTCCGGCGCGAAGGCCGCGGGGTTCGTCAGCGGATCGCCCTCCCAGAAGTTCACGGACCAGTACAGCAGGCCGCTGACGCCGTACTTCCAGGCCATCCAGGGGATGACTCGGTGCGCCATCGCGGGGTAGTCGATCTGCAGCGAGGGAAACGGATGCCCCGGCATCGAGACGTAGAGCCAGACCTCCTTCCCCATCGCCTGGAAGCGCTGCGCTTGCTCCGGGTCGAACGCGGTGATACGCAGGCACAGGATGTCCGCGTCCTTGAACCACGCGGCGTGCTTCACCGGATCGGGCGCGTGCTGCATGACGAGCAGGTTCTTGAGGCCCGGCGCTTCGCGGTGGATCGCCGCCATCACCGCGGCGGCCTGCGGGTCGCCCGGGGTGGGTTCGTCGTACGTGTAGACGTACGCCTCGTTCAGCAGGCTCGACAGGCTCAGCTCGAAGGCGGCTTGCCGGTACCACACCATCGTCTGGGCGAGCTCCACCGGATCCTCGGGCCAGTTGTTGCCGTGGCTGCCGCCGAAGCTGCCGACGCCAAACGCCGTCAGGCCGCGGTCCAGGTAGCGCTTGACGTCCCATGCGAACCGGCTCGTCGTGGGATCCGCGCCCCACACCGGCGAGACGCGGTGCTTGAGCAGGTTCAGCATGTAGCGCTGCCGCAGCTCGTCGAACCGGCCCTCCCACGCAGCGCCGCCGGGCACGAACTCCCGGTACGCGCGCTCGAGCCGGCCCTGGTAGAGGTCGAAGGCGGTCTTCAGATGCGAGGTGCGCGGGAGGGTGAAGTCCCAGATGGTGACGTCGAGGTTGAGCGACTCGGCGCGGCCCGCCTCGTCGGTGAGCGTGACGGCGCCCTGGTAGCGTCCGGCGGGCAGCGAGTCGGGGGCGCCCAGCGTGATCCACACCGGCTGGACCGCCTTGGCCGGAACGTCAACGACCGCGGCCTCCGGCAGGGCGTCGGGCCAGCTGCCGACGTGGGTGACGGGATAGTAGGGCTTGGTCGTCTTCACGTAGTCCACCCGCCGCACCTCGATGACGCCCGGCGGAATCACCGCGCCGGTCTGGTGCGTGAGCGCGCCGACCGCGACGGTGACCCGGGCCGGCGTCACACCGCCGATGAGCGCGATCTGCGCGCTCTCATACTCGCCGCGCGCCAGGGCGAGGCGGATTGGCCCCTCGCGCCGGCCGCGGAACATCGCGGGGTCGCGGAAGATCTTGGTCAGCCCCGACGCCCAGCCGACCTGCCACTGCGAGGCCGGCTGGACCGGTGTTGGCGCAGGCTCGGGGGCCACGTCCTTGACGCGCTCCTCGTGCGGTCCGGGCACGGCGGCGGCGGCCCCGGTATCCTGGAGCCGGAACGCGTCGACGTAGAATGTCGTCTCCTGCGCGGGCTTCCATTGGAAGAGCCGCAGCTCGGCGACGTCCGAGAGGCTCAGGTACGAGACGACGTCCCGCAGATTGACGGCGGCGTGCTGGGTGGATTCGCCCGGGATGACGAACTCTTCCTTATAGAGGGCGCCGGAGCCGTTGCGCAGCTGCAGCAGCAGCCGCTCGGAGGTTGGCTGCGCATTGTAGATGTCGAAGGTGAGCGTGTCGTACCGGCTCCAGTCGCGGCGCGCGCGGTCGCGGATGAGGAAGTCGTCCATGACGAGCGCGGGGGCACGAGCCCCGCTCTGGAACGTCACCTTGAGCGCGCGCTCCCCGTGCGTCGCATGCTCCTCCGAGGGTTCGGCCGTCACGTCGTCGAGCTGCCAGCGGATCAGCTCTTCGCGCTGCGTCTCGAAATCACTCAGCCATACCTCGCGGGGCGCTGGGCCCCTGGGCGCCCCAGTCGACGCTCCGGGTGGGTGGCCGTTGCGGTGCTGCACGTAGGCGAACCCCGCGACCATCCCAGCGGCCAACGCCGCGAGGAGCAATAACCATCGTGTGATGACGAGGCCGCACTCCGAATTCCACACTGCGCGTGCGCGATGCATTTATCGGGTCCTCGGTTCGGCGATTTTTGGCGTGGCCATGCCGGGTGAAGGGGCCATCGCGCGGTTGAGCGCCTGCAGGCCGGTCGTCCGCTGGAGCGTGGCGAAATCGGGCGCGTCCATCGCGCCGAGCATGAAGGGCACCGCGTAGAGGGTCGGCCCCACGTTGTCGTAGATCGGCCGCTGGAAAATCATGCCGTCCATGAGCGGATCCTTCACGTGCCGCTGGACGCTGATGAAGTCGTTCAGCCGCTTCGTCCCCTCATCCAGATACGAGCGCTGGCCGGTGAGGAGGTAGCTGTACGCGAGCGCGTCGAAGAACGGCAGCCACGGCTCGGTCTTCGCGAGCCAGTCCGCGCCCCGCGTGATCGCCCGCGCCGCGTCCCCGTCGCCGGTGAGCCGGTGGTAGGCGATCAACGCCGGCAGGATGTGCAGCGCCATGTAGTTGTTCTTGACCTCGCCGCGCCAGCGGCGCAGGAGCGGGTTGTACGTCTCCGGCCATCCGCCATCCGGCCGCTGGCCCCGCAGCAGCACGCGGGCCCACCGCCGGGCACTGCGCCAGTAGCGCGGGTCCCACGTCGCCTGGTACATCAGCAGATCGCCGAGGAGCACGTTGGACACCGCGCGGCCCGGCGCGATGTGCGGGCGCCGCCGGTACGTCACGGGGTCCCGCAGGAAGAAGCCGCCCGCCTCGTTGATCACATCCCACGCGCGCGCGTCACCGGTGAGGTAGTAGTACATCAGCAGCCCGGTGACGCTCGTGTGCGTCGCCTCTTCGTTGCGCCCGCCCCAGTGGTACGCGTTGTGCCGGTGCATGGAGCCGACCTGCGAGAACGCCTCGGTCATCCCCGCGCGCTTGAGCCGTGGATCCTGCGCGACGGTATTGTGGTGGACGGTGTCCACGTCCATCACGTGGCGCGCGTGCGCCTCCCCGAACTGGAAGTACGGCAGTTCACCGGTGCGGATGAAGCTGGTGAGCACCCCGCCGTGGGTGCAGATCGCCTCGCAGTTGTGCCAGCCCCAGCGGCCGTCCGGATGCCAGCCCCAGTCGTCGTACGATTTGTCGTAGGCCTCTTTGCGGTACCACAGCAGCGTATCGCCGTAGTCGAGCATGCCGTACCAGCGGAAGTCCCGCGGCTGGCGCTCGGCCCAGCCGAAGAGATCCACCAGCATCTGCTCGGCCTTGGGGAACTGCTCGGGCTGTGCTGCGCCGATCGTCGGCCCCCACGCCTTCGTCGCCTCGTGCCACGCCGGGTCGGCGAAGAGCAGCCACGGCTCGCGCCAGAGTTGCGCGATCGCCGACGCCGTGGTCTCCTCGATCGGGATCCCGAGAAAGCCCACCATCAGCTCGTGCGTCTTGCCCAGACCGAAGGCGCTGCCGCGCGCCCGCTCGTCGGGCCCGTACGCCTCGGGGCCGGTTTTGAGGTCGAGTGCTCCGGCCGACTCGGGCCAGAGCTTGATGACGAGCCGTTTGGCCGCCGGGTCCGCCGCGAGCTCCTTGGGGTACTGCTGCCAGGCGTCGCGCACCTGGACCATGACGCCGGCGCGCGCGTTCTGCGCCAGCAGCCACCCTTCGTGGCGCGAGCCTTCGCGCAGCGGCTGTCCGGGCCCGCCGCGGAGGCGGTACGCGTCGTCCTCGTACTGCGTGATCGTCGTCGACGCGCCAAGCGGCAGGGTGAACGCGCCCTGCTCGTCGGCGCTCAGGAAGGCCGCGCGCTCAGTCACGTCCACGGGCAGCTCGATGCGGATCTCCTGGATCGTCTCGTTCTCCGGCAACGTGAGCCCCCGGTACTCTTCGTGGTGCCGGTTCTCCGGATAGCCGGTGTAGATGAACGTGTGGTAGACGCGCACCTGCGGCAGGCCGGCGAAGGCCTGGAACCGGACGATGAACCGGCAGAACCCTTTGCCGCCGGCGTCGCGGAACCAGCCGCTGGCCTTGAGTGTCGCGCGCAGGGGCCCCGCCTCCTCCACCTCGAGCCGGTACGTCCGGCGGTCGAGCGAGCTGCGGTAGTCGATGTCGCGGTGCCGCACGACGAGGTCGCCGCGGGAAGCCAGGCGCTCCTCCTCGCTGAAGGCGCGGTCGCCGTTGCGGTCCACCGCCGCGGACTCGAAGAAGGTGAACGCGGTCCGGCTGACGGTGAAGCGCAGCGGCCCGGTCGTCACGACCACCGCGTCGGGCGTCTGCGTCACGTCCACGCGCGGTCCCGCCGCGGCGTCACGGACGACCGATGCGCCGTAGTCGAGGAAGAGGTTGCGGCCGACGGCCGACGGCGGCACCTGCGTAGTGACCAGCAGCCACTTCACGCTGCCGTCCTCCCATGTGGCGAGGGGGCGCGTCTGGATCGGCCACGGCGTGCCCGCCGCATCGGCCAGCCGCACCGGCGCCTCGGGGCTCAGCTGTCCCATTGGAAACGGGATGCCGCCGGTGATGGGCAGCCGGACCGAAAGCGGCAGGCCGGCGCTTACGATGGTCGCCGGCACCCGCACGACCGGCTGCTGCGTCCGGGGATCGTCCGCCTGCCAGCGGGCGAGGTCGCGCTCAAATGCGAGCGCCCACAGGGCGTTCGGGGTCGCGGGGCCCTGGTGCGGCCGTCGGGCGGCGGCCGTCGGCACGGGACGCAGCGCGTCCCGCGTCCACTGCACCGCGGCGAACCCGGCGACGATGAGCCCGGCCGCCAGCGCCGCGGAGCCGATGAATGCGAGCGGCAGCCGGCTCACTCCCACACCAACCCGCACCCTCTTCGGCCCTGAGCGGGGGGCGCGTGTGGTGCGGGGGCGCGGCTTCGACGGCAGGAACGCCGAGAAGACAAGGCCGGCGAGCACCGCGCAGCCGACCAGGAAAATGAGTTTGAGGATCAGGCTCCTGATCATTTATGGCTCGAGCAACTCTTGATACACGCGGTCCGTTTCCTCCACCATCCGCTCGAGGCTGAAGCGCTGCTCCACCCGATGGCGGGCTGAGCGCCCCATCGCCCGCGCGCGATCCGGATGGTCCAGCAGCTCGAGGATCGCGTCCGCGAGGTGGCGTGGGTCCTCCGGCGGCACGAGCAGGCCGGTGCGCCCCGACGACACCAGCTCCGGGTTGCCGCCCACCGCCGTCGCCACGACGGGTTTGCTCATCGCCATGGCTTCGAGGATCACGCGGCAGCAGCCTTCATAGCGGGAGCTGACCACGAGCAGGTCCAGCAAATCGTAGACCGGTGCGACCTCGCTGCGGCTGCCCAGGAACCGCACGTGGCCGCGCAGGTCGAGCTGGTCGATCAAATGCTCCAGCGGAGCGCGCCGCGCGCCGTCCCCCACAATCAGGAAGCGGCTGCGCGGCATCGCCTGCCGCACCAGCGCGGCGGCGTAGAGGAACGTCTCGTGGTCCTTCACCGGCACGAGCCGTCCGACGATGCCGATGACCGGATCCTCCGCCGGCAGCCCCAGCTCCGCGCGCAGATGGCCGTTGGAGGACGCGGGGGTGAACTCGCGCAAATTCACGCCGTTGTAGATGACGGTGGTGCGCTCGGGGGGGACCCCTTCGCGCTCGTTGAGCACCGTGCGCACGGCACCGGCCGTCGCGATGAACCGGTCCGTCAGGCCGCGCAGGAGGCGGTCGGCCATCACGTGCCGGGAGGGCTTGTCGAAGTCGACGCTGTGCACCGTGCTGACCACGACCCGCACCCCGGCGAGGCGCGCGGCGAGCCGCCCGTAGAGGTCGGCCGTGAAGAGCCCCGTATGCACGACGGCGGGCCGCAGGCGGCGGATCACCCGGTAGAGCTGGATGAACGTGCGCCACGACCATTTCCCGGACTGCGCGATGCAGGTGACCGGGATCTTCCCGGCGCGCAGCGCCCCGACGTAGGCGCGCTTGGTGGCGGAGAGGCTGATGATGTGCACGTCGTAGCGGTCGCGCGGGAGGGCTTGCACCAGCTCGACGAGCTGCCGCTGCGCCCCGCCCAGATTGAGATCATCCACCACGTACACCACGGTCATCATGTGCTGGCCTTGTTGGTGAGTTGGAGGCCGCGCATGACGAGCGCCAGGAGGATCCAGAAATAGCCCACGGCCTCTTGCGCGTCCATGCAGAAGGTGAAGAAGTTGGCCCCCGCCCACGCCGCGATGCCGCCGGAGACCCCCAGCGCGATCGCCTGGATGGCGGGGTCCTCGGCCAACCGGTAGAGCCGGACCGCGTAATGGAGCGCCATCAACAGGAGCAGCAGGTAGACGAGCAGCGTCGGGATCCCCATTTCCGCCGCATAGAGGAGATAGAGGTTGTGCGCGTCGATCGCGGGGGCTTCGCCGTGGCTGTAGTACCCCACGTGCTTGGGAAACGCGCCGAAGCCGACCCCCCACCAGCGATGCTCCTGGATCATCGCCAGCGCCCCGCGCCAAATCTTGATGCGGTTGGTCGCACTCGGATCGAGCCGCTGCGTGAGCGGCTCGGACGCGCCGATTGGCTCGTGCCGCTCGAGCGTCATTTCAAGGCGGTAGCGGATCCCGGCGGGCAGGAGGGCGGGGTTAGCGATCGCCAGGATGAGCAGTGCTAGCACCGCCAGGAACAGCCGCTTGCTGCGGACCCACGCGATCGTCAGGCCGCCGGCGACGCAGGCCAGGTAGGCTCCCCGCGAGAACGTCACCATGATCCCGCGCGCGCAGGCGAGCAGCGGAATGAGCATCAGCCACCCGCGCCGCGACGGCCACAGGGTGAGGAAAAATCCGGCGTAGAGGAAGAGGTAGGTGACGAAAAAGGTTCCCAACACGTTCGGCTCGCGGGCGATCGTCCGCACCCGCACCCAGTTGAGGTCGCCCGAGCCGCGCGTGAGGTAGTCCCAGACGGAAATGAGCGCGATCAGTACGGTGGCGGTCATCAGGAGGGCCGCCACCGTCTTGATCGTGCGGATATCCCGGACGATCCAGAACGCCAGGAAAAAGAAGGCCATCGGTGCCAGGATCTGTTTCATCGCATAGAGGTAGTCCCAGAAGTACCAGCCGCCGTACGCCCACGCCGCGCGCACCAGCGCGAAGAGGTAGAGCGCGATGAAGCCCAGGAGCACGCCGTGCAGCGGAGTCATCTCCAGCCACACACGGCCGTTCGCGCGGTACGCGAGGAGGCACGTGAGGAGCAGCCAGGCGGTCAACAGGTTCGTGAGGTTGAACCCGGGGATGCCGAGGCCGAAGTCGCCCACCATGATGCGACTGAATGGAATGTAGGCGATCAGCGCGTAGAGCCCGAGCTCCGGGCTGCGCCACCCCCACCGGACGAAGCCCAGCCCGCACGCCGCCACACCGGCGAGCAGCATCATGCTGGGAATGCTGCCCTCCTTCAGGACGAGTGCGGCCAGCACAATGGCCGCGCCGACCATCACGCCGACGCGCGCATCGAGCGTCTCGCGCAGCTGCCCGGCGGCGTTCAACAACCACCGCCACGCCGGAGAATCACCAAACACCAAATTCCAAACACCAGATAATGACCAATGACCGATCATCGAATCACCCAACGGTTTGGCGATTCGGTCATTGATCCCTTGGTGATTATTTGGTGTTTGAGATTTGGTCATTGGTGATTGCCGAGTATGTTCTGGTAGAACTGATC
>JACQRE010000012.1 GCA_016206585.1 Candidatus Omnitrophota bacterium
GCATTCCGCATTCCGCATTCTCCCTGTTACGCTCGTTCTCGCCTTGCCTCTTGCGGCGTCGGCTCAGCCCAGCCCGGAGTGGATTCGCGTCGCGGTGTCCCGGGATCAGCCCCGCGTGACGCTCCAGATCCACGGCCGGTTCAGGATGACCGATCTCGCGAGCGGCTCGGAGATCAACACGGGCCGGCGCCTGGAGTCGGTGGCGGTGCGAGCGCTCCCCACTGGCCTCGCGCTCGGAGAGGCGGTGCTGCCCTCCACGGGCGTGCGGGTCGAGCCGTCGAGCGACGCGGCGATCCGTCTCAACGGCCGCCGCCTGCGCGGGACGCTGGAGATCGTGCGCCAGCAGAACCTCACGCTGCTCGTCGTCAACTACGTCGCGCTGGAGGACTACCTGCGCGGGGTCCTCAGCAAGGAGGCCCCGGACTACTGGCCGGAGGAGGCGCTCAAGGCGATCGCGATCGCTGCGCGCACCTACGCGGTCTACCAACGGCTGACACAGACGCAGGTCGACTACGACGTCACGGGCGATGTGATGTCGCAGGACTACGGCGGCAAGACCGCGGAGAAGGCGGCCACGACGCGGGCGGTCAAGGCGACCGCCGGCCTCATCCTGGCGCACCAGGACAAGCTCTTCCCGACCTTCTACCACTCGACGTGCGGCGGCATGACGGAGCACGGCCGCGCGATGGGGAATTTCGACCTCGAGCCGCTGCAGGGCGGCATCGCCTGCTCGCTGTGCTCGGCCTCGCCGTTTTTCCGCTGGCAGCGCCGGATCACGAAGGCGGATCTGGGCTGGGCGCTGCGCAAGAGCCCGCACGGCTCCATCGGGACCATCCGGGATGTCCGCGTGACGAAGCGGACGACGTCGGGCCGGGCGCAGGAGATCACGATCGTCGGTGCCTTGCGCACCCTGCAGCTGACAGGGTATGATCTACGTTCACTGCTGGGCTTCGAGCGCATCCGCAGCCCGCTGTTCTCCATCCAGCCCGTGGGCGATGATTTCATGCTGGACGGCCGCGGCTGGGGCCATGGCGTCGGGCTGTGCCAATGGGGGGCGGCGGAGCTGGCCCGGCGCGGGCTGCTGGCCCCGGAAATCCTCGCGTACTACTACCGGGGTGCTGCGCTCGTGTCGCTGAAAGACCTGTCGATTCAACCGATCCAGATCATAGGAGGAAGCCCGTAAGATGCCCGAGCAAGCCGCCGTCGCACCCAGTCCGCTGGCGATGTTGATGCCGTTCCTCGTGATGTTCGCCATCTTCTACCTGCTCGTCTTCCGGCCGCAGTCCAAGGCGAAGAAGGAGCACGAGCAGATGGTCAAAGGCCTCAAGAAGCACGATGAGGTCGTCACGACCGGCGGCCTCTTCGGCACCGTCGTCAACGTCAAGCCCGAGTCGATCACGCTGAAGATCGACGAGAACGTCCGGGTCGAGGTGGAGCCCTCGGCGGTCGTGCGGCTGGTGAAAAAGCCCGCGGGGACCCCCTCCTGATGCCGGCCAGTTTCCGGTGGCGCATCCCGCTCGCCTTCGCGGTGATCGTGTTCGCCGCGTGGTACGCCTTCCCCCTTTCCACGCGCATCAACCTCGGGCTCGACCTCCAGGGCGGGATGCACCTCGTCCTCAAGGTCGACACCTCGAAGGTGCCGCCGGACTCGCGCAGCCAGGACGTGGCGGCGATCGCGCTCGAGATCATCCGCAACCGCATCGACCAGTTCGGGGTCCGTGAGCCGCTCATCCAGCGCCAGGGTGTCGACCACATCCTCGTGCAGCTGCCCGGCATCACCGACCGCGACCGGGCGCTCAAGCTCATCGGGCAGACCGCCCTCCTCAACTTCCAGCTCGTCTCCGAGAACCAGCGCCTCATCCAGCAAGCGCTCGACGGCACCGTGCCGGCGGGCTTCGAGCTGAGCGAGGACGAACAGGGGGCCCCGCTGCTGCTCGAGACGGAGGGGGCGTTGACCGGCACGATCCTCGCCGACGCCTACGTCGAGGCGGGCGAGTTCGGCCTGCCCGAGGTCAGCTTCCGGCTCACCAAGGACGGCGCGAAAGCGTTCGGCCGCCTCACCGGGACCCACATCAACCGGCGGCTCGCCATCGTCCTCGACGGCAAGGTGCAGTCCGCTCCCGTGATCCAGAGCCGCATCACCGACGCGGGGCGCATCACCGGCCGGTTCACCCGCGAGGAGGCGCACGATCTGGCCATCGTGCTGCGGGCGGGCGCCTTGCCGGCTCCGATCGCCATCGAGGAGGAGCGCACCGTCGGCCCCACGCTGGGCAAGGACTCGATCCGCGCCGGGATCCTCGCCACCGCCGCGGGCGGGGCGTTGATCGTCGTGTTCATGGCGGTCTACTACATGTTCGCGGGGCTCGTCGCGGTCTTCGCCCTCCTGCTCAACTTCCTCATCATCCTGGGCGGCCTGGGCTACTTCGGTGCCACGCTGACCCTGCCGGGCATCGCCGGCATGATCCTGACGCTGGGCATGGCGGTGGACGCCAACGTGCTGATCTACGAGCGCATCCGCGAGGAGCTGCGCGGCGGGCGGCCGTTGAGCCTGGCGGTCGCGGCGGGGTATGAGAAGGCGCTGTCGGCCATCGTCGACTCCAACGTGACGACGCTGATCGCCGCGTTCTTCCTGTACTGGTTCGGGACCGGCCCCATCCGGGGCTTCGCCACGACGATGGGCATCGGGATTCTCGCGAGCATGTTCACCGCGATCTTCATCACCCGGATTCTCTTTGACCTCTTCCTCGCGGCGGGCTCCCTGAAGCGCCTGACCATGCTCCACCTCATCGGCGCGACCTCGTTCGATTTCATCGGCAAGCACAAGCTCTGCTACGCGCTCTCGGCGCTCATGCTCCTCGTCGGGGTGGGCGCCTTCGTGCTGCGCGGCAACGCGCGGTACGGCATCGACTTCACCGGCGGGCTGCTCCAGGAGTACCGGTTCAGCGAGCCGGTGAGTGCCGACCGGCTTCGGGAGACGCTGAGCAAGGTCGGGCTGGGTGATGCGGTCATCCAGCAGTTCGGCTCGCCGACCGAATGGCTCATCAGGTCATCGGCGGCCACGGACGCCGCGATCGAACAGGCGACCTCGCTGACACGCGAGGCGCTCCGCTCGGACTTCGACGTCCTGAGCCCCGAGCTGACGCGCCTGGAGCGCGTGGGCCCGACCGTCGGGGCGATCCTCCAGCAGAAGGCGTGGCTGGCGATCGCGTGGTCGCTGGTGGGCATCCTCGTCTATGTCGCGGTGCGGTTCCGGCACTGGGATTTCGGGACGGCCGGCGTCATCGCGCTGGCCCACGACGTCATCGTGGCGGCCGGCGGCTTGTGCCTGCTGGGGCGGCAGATCGATTTCATCACGGTGGCGGCGCTGATGACGATCGCCGGGTTTTCCATCAACGACACCATCGTCATCTACGACCGCGTGCGCGAGAACCTGCGGCTGCATCGCAAGATGGGGCTGGCCGAGGCCATCAACCTGAGCGTCAACGAGACGCTCGGCCGCACCCTGCTGACGTCGCTGACGGTCATCTTCGCGGTCGTGGCCCTCCTGGGCTTCGGCGGCGAGGTGCTGCGCGACTTCTCGATCTGCCTGCTCATCGGCTTCGTCTCCGGGGTCTACTCGACCGTGTACATCGCCTCCGCGCTCGTCATCACCTGGCGGAGACTCTTCGAGCCCAAACGCGCGTAGCGGGTGATGCCGTCGCATTGGCAGGTGAGTCCAGCCCAGCCGGAACGCGCCGCCACCCTCGGCGAAGCGCTGGGCGTGCATCCGCTCACCGCGCAGCTGCTGCTCAACCGCGGGATCGCCGATCGCGCGGAGGCCGCGCGGTTCCTCGAGCCGGATCTTGCGCGCCTCGCCGATCCCTACGCCTTGCCCGACATGGCGCGCGGGGTGGAGCGGCTTCGGCGCGCGGTCCGGCGCGGCGAGCCCATCCTCATCTTCAGCGACTCCGACGTCGACGGCCTGAGTGCCAGCGTCATCCTCTATGAGGCGCTGCGGGCCCTGGGGGCCCGGGTGCATGCGCGGGCCTCCAACCGCATCGAAGACGGCTACGGGCTGCCGCGCGCGGTGGCCCAGCGGCTGAGCCGCTCCTCCGCGAAGCTCCTGGTCCTGGTCGATTGCGGCACCAACCAGCCGGACGAAGTGGCCTCGCTCGCCGCCCGCGGCATCGACACGATCATCGTGGACCACCACGTGCCGCTGCGCGGCTGGGCCAACCCGTACGCCCTCATCAACCCGCACCGCGAGCACGGCCAGGGCCGAGATTTATGCAGCGGCGGGTTGGCCTTCAAACTCGCCCAGGCGCTCCTCGCCGAGGACGAGCCCGGCCGGGTCGAGGAGTATCTCGATTTGGCGGCGCTGGCGACACTGGCGGATTGCTCGCAGCTGGTCGGGGACAGCCGCGTGCTCGTCGCGAAGGGGTTGGCGCGCATCGTCAGCAGCCAGCGGCAGGGGATGCAGCGGTTGTGCGAGGCGACCGGCACCACCTCGCCGGACCCCGACCAGATCGTCAGGCGGCTGGTGCCGCGGCTCAATGCCAGCGGCCGGCTGGGCGATTCGGCGGCGGTGTGGCATCTCCTGCACAGCGGGGAGCCGGACCGGTTGGAGGAGTGGCTGGCGCAGGCCGGGGAGGCGCACGCGACCACCAAGGGGCTCCACCGGCAGATCATGGCCGAAGCCCTGGAGCAGGTGAGCCGCCTCCACTTCAAGGATCAGTTCGTCATGGTCGTCAGCCGAAGCGGCTGGCACCAGGGGCTCATGGGCCCCCTGGCCGCCCAGCTGTCGCAACAATACGGCCGGCCGGCCATCGCGATCGCCATGGACGAGCAGCAGGGGACCGGCTCAGGCCGCTCGGTGCCGCTCTTCAACCTGCTGGACGCGCTGCGCGCGTGCGAGAGGATGCTGGTCCGGTTCGGCGGGCATGCGCAGGCGTGTGGGCTGACGGTGGACCGCGGCCGGCTGGAGCCGTTTCGCGCCCAGATCAATGAGGAGGCCCGCCGGATCTTGGGACGCGAAGGGCTGGTGCGCACGAGGATGGTCGACCTGGAGCTGCCGCTCGAGCGGGTTGAGCGGCGGTGGGTGGACGAGACGGAACGGCTCGCACCGTTCGGTTACGGCAACCCGCGCCCCACGGTGCTGATCCGCCGCGTGCGGCTGGAGCGGGCCACGCCGCGGACCGCGGTCCTGAGCGACGGACACGCAGGGATGGCCGCCAAGGGCCGCTTTGCGGAGCTGCTTGTGGGGGGGTGGTACGACGTGGTGGCCAGCCCCGCGGTCAACGGGGGAGCGCTGACGCTGTCGGTGAGCGACGTGCGGGGTGCAGAGGAGCCTTCGGAACCCGTCCGGAGCGCAGGCACGCCGTACACACACGCACCCGCTTGACCGTGCCCTTCAGGATCACCGTCGCCGACTGCAGATTGGGAAGAAACCGGCGGAGGTTGACCCGGACCGTTCGCCGTCCCACCCCGCCTTTGACCTTCAACATCCCGCGGTGGGTCACCTGGCTGCCGACCACCGGCCCCTTGCCGCAAATGGCGCACTCTCTCATGGGAACGCTCTCCTTCGCGAGCTGCAAGAGCCACTCATTATACACACCTGATGCCCGTCGCACAATCCTCGCTGCGTGAGCGCTCCATCCGCTACATCAAGGGGGTCGGCCCCCACCGGCTGAGCCAGCTGGCCCAGCTGGGCGTGGAGACGGTCGAGGACGCCTGCTACTACGCGCCGCGGCGGTACGAGGACCGCACTCACCTGTTGGCGATCGGCGACGCCCGGCCGGGGGAGCTGGTGACGGTCCGCGGCAGAGTCCGCGCGAAGACGCTGCGCCGCATCCGACGCGGGCAGACCATCTTCGAGGCCGCGGTGGAGGATGCCTCCGGGGTGCTCCATGCCGTATGGTTCAACCAGCCCTACCTGGCCCAGCAGCTCCTGGTGGGGCAGGAGCTGCTGCTCTACGGCCAGATCGAGGCCAGGCCCCGGCGTCAGATCGTCCACCCCGAGCTGGAGCGCGTCGAGCCGGACGAAACGGACGTGATCCACGTGGGCCGCATCGTGCCGGTCTATCCGCTGGCGGCGGGCTTGAGCCAGCGATGGTTCCGCCAGGTCATCTGGATCGTGCTGGAGCAGCACGCCGAGGGCGTCGAGGAGCTGCTGCCGGAGGCGCTGCGCGCCTCGCGCGGCCTGCCGCCGGCGGCGCAAGCCATTCGGGACCTGCACTTTCCCGCGTCGTGGGAGGCGCAGTCGCTGGCCCAGCGGCGGCTGGCCTTCGAGGAGCTGTTCCTCTTCCAGTTAGCACTCGCCCAGCGCCGCTCCCGCACCCAGACGCAGCGCAAGCCGCAGCGCTACCAGCCAGATGGGCCCTTGACCCAGGCGCTGCGCCGCCGGCTGCCCTTCACGCTGACGCCGAGCCAGGAGCGGGTGCTGGAGGAGCTGTCCGCCGACATGCTGCAGGCCTCCCCCATGCACCGCCTGCTGCAGGGCGACGTCGGTTGCGGCAAGACGGTCGTCATGATGAGCCTCATCGCGATGGCGGTGCAGAGCGGCTACCAGGTCGCACTCATGGCGCCGACCGAGCTCCTGGCGGAGCAGCACGCGCGCGTGATGCGGTCGTACCTGGAGCCGTTAGGCGTGTCCCTCGTGCTGCTCTCCCAGGGGGTGCCGGCGGCCGAGCGCAGGCGCCTCACCGCGGAGATCGCCGCGGGGCGCGCGGCGGTCGTCCTCGGCACCCACGCGCTCCTCCAGACCAGCGTGACGTTCCCCCGCCTGGCCCTGGCGATCATCGACGAGCAGCACAAGTTCGGCGTCGTCCAGCGGGCCCATCTCGCCAGGAAAGCCGAGCGCCCCGATGTGCTGGTGGTGACCGCCACCCCCATCCCGCGCACGCTCGCCCTGTCGCTCTACGGCGACCTGGACATCTCCACGATCACGGAGCTGCCGGCCGGCCGCCGGCCCATCACGACGCGGTGGCTGCGCGAATCGCAGCGGTCGGAGCTCTACGCCATGATCCGCGAGCAGCTCGCCCGGGGCCGCCAGGGCTACGTCGTCTATCCGCTCGTGCAGGAGCGGGCCGCCAAGGACGTCAAAGCGGCCACCCAGATGGCCAAGCAGCTCCAGGCCGAGGTGTTCCCGGAGTTCCGCATTGGCCTCCTGCACGGGCAGATGAAGCCGAAGACGAAGGAGCAGACCATGCTGGCCTTCGCGCGGGGCGAGCTGCACCTCCTCGTGTCGACGGTGATCGTGGAGGTGGGGCTGGACGTGCCGAACGCCGCCGTCATGGTCATCGAACATCCCGAGCGCTTCGGCCTCGCCCAGCTGCACCAGATGCGCGGCCGCATCGGGCGCGGCGAGCACCCGGCCTCGTGTCTCGTCGTCAGCGACGCGGCGGAGGAGGGCGTGCGCCAGCGTCTGAGGGCGTTCGTCGAGACGACCGACGGCTTCCAGCTGGCCGAGAAGGATCTGCAGCAGCGGGGGCCCGGGGAGCTGCTGGGCCGCCGCCAACACGGGTGGCTGCGGTTTCGGATCGCCAACCTCGCGCGGGACCACGCACTCCTGGAGGAAGCCCGCGACGACGCGACCGAGCTCATCAGCCGGGACCCGGAGCTGCGCGATCCGGCCCTCGCGGCGCTGCGCAGCCGCCTCGCCCTCATCCGACAGCAGGCCAGTTGATGATTCGGGTGACCGCCGGCGAGTTCAAAGGACTGGTGTTGGAGACCCCCAAGCCGATCCGCGCGACCGAGGCGAAGGTCCGCCAGGCGCTCTTCAACATCCTCGGCGACTTCATTCAGGGCGCGCGGGTCCTCGACGGCTTTGCGGGCAGCGGAGCCCTGGGCATCGAGGCGCTCTCGCGGGGAGCCGCCTTTGCCGCCTTCGTGGAGTCGGACACCGAGGCCGCGCTCTGCATCCGGCAGAACCTGGAGCGGCTGGGCGGGGAGTTGCCGCGGGATGCCTGGCGGCTCCTGCACCTGGAGGTGGAGCGCGCCGTGCCGCAGCTGGCCGCCTCCGAGCCGCCGTTTGACCTCATCCTGTTGGACCCCCCGTACCGCACCGACGACGGAAAAAAAGCCTTGAACGCCGTCGTGCAGTGTGCTATCCTCGCACCCACTGGGCTCGTCGTGATCGAGCATGACCAACGGACCGTCCTGCCCACGGTGATCGGTCCCTTACAGCACGGTAAACGGCACCGGTACGGCGATACGGTGCTCTCTTTTTATCAGGTGACATGATCCCACCACCTGTTTGTTGGCCGAAGGCCTGTCGCCGCGCTTGGGGCGACATGAAGCGAATGGCGTGGCGACTGCGTCGCCTTCGGCGACGCCAAACAGGTGGTGGGATGATCCCACCACCTCCCGCTGGCGATGCCAACGCATGCTTCAAACACTCCCATGGCATCGCCATGGCCGGTGGATGGGATACTAAGCAGTACGGCCAGGCCTCGCCTGGGGCGAGGCCGCGGCAGGTGGTGGGATGACTGCGTCACGAGCCGTCTACCCCGGCACGTTCGATCCCGTCACCTTCGGCCACATCGACCTCATCAAGCGCGCCCGCACCATCTTCGACGAGGTCATCGTGGCGGTGGCCCACAACCCCGGCAAGGGGCCGCTCTTCACGGTCGAGGAGCGGGTCGCGTTCCTGCGGCGGGTGACCCGCCCGATGCGCGGGATCACGATCGACGCGTTCGACTCGCTGGTCGTCGACTACGTCCGCCGCAAGCGCGCGCGGGTGGTCATCCGGGGGCTGCGCATGCTCTCGGACTTCGAGTACGAGTTCCAGATGGCGCTGACGAATCGCAAGCTGGCCCCGGATGTGGAGACGATCTTCATGATGCCGTCGGAGTCGTACGCCTACGTCTCGGCCCGCCTCCTCAAGGAGGCGGCGGTCTTCGGCGCGGACCTCTCCGCCTTCGTGCCGCCGTTCGTGGGCGAGGCGCTTCGGCGCCGGCTCCGTTCTGAGCGGACGGCATGAGCCTCCAGGAGCTGACCAAGGGAACCGTCATGAAAATCCACGTCAACCGGGTTCCGGACGAAGGGTTGAAGGACCACGCGGTCTGCGATCCGACCGAGCTGGACATGGAGCGGTGGGACATCCGCCTCCCCCAGCCATTCGAAGTGGACGCGTTCATCACCAAGGCGGACGCGGAGCTGGTGGTCGACGTGGACATCCGCTGCCCGCTGCGCATGACGTGCTCCCGCTGCTTGGAGGAGTTCGGCCAAGTCGTCACCGCCGACGCCCTCTTCAGCTACCAGGTCAAGCCCACGGACGTCGTGGACATCACCGACGACGTCCGGCAGGAGATCATCCTTGCGTATCCCATGATCCCGGTCTGCCGGGCCGACTGCAAGGGCCTGTGCAGCGCGTGCGGCCAGAACCTCAATCTCGGCCCGTGTCCCCACCACCCGGGTCGAGGCGAACCCTAAGGACGGGCACCATGGCGCTCCCCAAACGGAAACACGGCAAGGCTCGCCGGGACAAGAGCCGCACGCACTGGAAGCTCGCGATGCGCTCGCTGAGCGCCTGCCCGCAGTGCGCGAAACCCCTCGTGCCGCACCGCGTCTGCCCGGGCTGCGGCTACTACCGCGGCCGGCAGGTGCTCGTCGTGGCGGAGCAGAAGACGAAGTCGAAGCGGCAGGCCTGACCCGGTCCCTCATCCGCACGGAGAGACGATGAAAATCGCGCTCGATGCGATGGGTGGTGATGCCGCTCCCGAGACGCCGGTCGCTGGGGCGGTTCGGGCGGCACGAGAGCTTCCGGTGGACATCGTCCTCGTCGGCCAGCAGGAGGCGATTGAGCAGAGCCTGGCCAGCTACGGCCAGCGTCCGTCCAACCTCTCCATCCTCCACGCCCCCGAGGTCATCGGCATGGAGGAGTCCCCCGTCGCGAGCGTGCGCAAGAAGCGCGATTCCTCCATCAACGTGGGTGTGGAGCTGCTGCGCGACCGGAAGGTCGACGCGTTCGTCTCCGCCGGCAACACCGGGGCGGTGGTCTCCGCCAGCACGCTGCTCGTCGGTCTGCTGCCCGGCATCGAGCGGCCCGGCATCGCGATCATCCTGCCCGGCGTGAAGGGCGACACCCTCCTCATCGACGTCGGCGCCAACATCGATCCCAAACCGCTGCACCTGCTCCAGTATGCGCTCATGGGCGAGGCGTACGCCCGGTGCGTCCTCGGCCGCTCCCGCCCGACGGTCGGCCTGCTCAACGTCGGGGAGGAGGAGACCAAGGGCACCGACTTCATGAAGGAGACGTACGGCATGCTGGAGGGCTCCGGGGTCAACTTCGTGGGCAACGTCGAAGGCCACGACATCTTCACGGGGGAGTTCGACGTCATCGTCTGCGACGGTTTCGCCGGCAACGTGGCAATCAAGACGGCCGAGAGCCTCGCCCATGCGATTAACGTCCTGCTCAAGCGCTCCCTCAAGATGAGCCCCATCACGCGGCTTGGGGCGTGGCTGGCGCGCGATGCCTTCAAGCAGCTCCGCAAGGAGGTCGACTACGCCGAGCAGGGCGGAGCGCCCCTCCTGGGTGTCGACGGGGTATCGATCATCGCGCATGGCGCCTCCACCGGCAAGGCGATCAAGAACGCGATCCGCGTCGCGTATGACTCGGTCCGCCGTGAGCTCAACAAAAACATGGTGGACGCCATCAACCTCTACTCCCAGCACGCCCGCTCGTAGGCACAGAAGCACAGAAACCCTGTCACACATGCCACGTCACACCACAGAAGCACAGAAGCGCATCGGCATTCTCGGCCTCGGGATGCACGTGCCCGAGAAGGTTCTCACCAACGCTGACCTCGAGAAGATGGTGGAGACCACCGACGAGTGGATCCGCTCGCGCACCGGCATCCAGGAGCGGCGCATCGCCGAACCCGGGACGACGACGAGCGATCTCGCCTACGAGGCGGCGGTCGAAGCGCTCCAGCAGGCCCAGCTCGACCCGAAGGACCTCGAGCTTCTCATCATCGCCACGACGACACCGGACATGCTCTTTCCCTCGACCTCCTGCCTGGTGCAGCAGCGGCTGGGGGCCAAGTCGGCGGTCTGCTTCGATCTCTCGGCGGCCTGCTCCGGCTCGGTCTACGCGATGATCACCGCCCAGCAGTATTTGCTCAACGGCCGCTACCGCAACGCGCTCGTCATCGGGGCGGAGGTGCTCTCCAGCTTCATCGACTGGACCGACCGCTCCACGTGCGTGCTCTTCGGCGACGGAGCCGGGGCGTGCGTCATGGCGCCGGTGGCGCGGGGCGGGATCCTCGCCACCGACATGGGCAGTGATGGGAGTGCTGCGGAGCACCACTACATGCCGGGCGGCGGCTCCAAGCACCCCCCCTCGCACAGCTCGGTGGACCAGCGGCTGCACTTCCTGCGGATGAACGGCACCGAGATCTTCAAACTCGCGGTGCGCCGCATGGCCGACTCGGCCAAGCGGGTCATCGAGCAGGGCAAGATCAAGCCGGAGCACGTCGAGTGCTTCATCCCGCACCAGGCCAACACCCGCATCATCGAGGCGGTGGTCAAATGGGCCGACCTGCCGATCGAGAAGGTGTACATGAACCTCCAGCGCTACGGCAACACCTCGGCCGCCTCCAACCTCATTGCCCTCTATGAAGCCGTCCGGGATGGCGTCATCAAGAAGGACGACCACGTCGTCATGGTCGCCTTCGGCGCCGGCCTCACCTGGGGCTCTCTCCTGCTGCAGTGGTGAGCTGAGAGCTGATCGCTGATGGCTAAGTTTGCTTTGTTGTTCCCAGGACAGGGCGCCCAGGCCGTCGGCATGGGCAAGGGTTTCTACGACCAGTTCGACGAGGCCAAGGAGCTCTACCGCAGCGCCAACAGGCGGCTCGGCTTCGACGTGACGGCGCTGTGCTTCGAGGGACCGGCCGAAGCGCTCACCAGGACCGAGACGTGCCAACCCGCCCTGTTCGTGACCTCGCTGGCCGCCTTTGCCGCGTTCAAGCGCGTCGCCCCCGCCTCGCTGGCACCAGTCGCGGCGGCGGGCTTAAGTCTGGGTGAGCTGACGGCGCTTGCGGCCGCGCAGGTCTTCAGCTTTGAGGACGGCTGCTACCTCGTGAAATCCCGCGGCGAGGCGATGGCCGAGTGCGCGGCCCGCAACCATGGCGCCATGCTGGCAGTGGTCGGGCTGGCCGGTGACGCGGTGGAGGCGATCTGCTGGGAGTCAGGGGCTGCCGGGGCCAACTACAACGCGCAGGACCAGGTGGTGCTTTCGGGGACGGCGGAGGCGATCGCGAAGGCTGAGGAACTGGCCAAGCAGCGGGGGGCCAAGCGGGCGGTGAAGCTGGACGTGGCCGGCGCCTTCCACTGCGCGCTCATGCAGCCGGCCGCCGAGGCCTTCGAGCAGACGCTGGCCAAGGTCCAGCTGCGCCAGCCGTCGTTCCCGGTCGTCAGCAACGTGACCGGCCAGCCGGTCCAGGATCCCGAGGAGATCCGCCGTCTGCTCGTCCGGCAGATCGTCAGCCCCGTCCTCTGGGAGCCGTCGATGCGCCGGATCATCCAGTTGGGTGCGACCTACGGCATCGAGTTCCCGCCGGCGCGCGTGCTCACCGCCCTCCTGCGCCGCATCGACAGCTCGGTCAAGGGGCTGACGGTGGATGAGCCGAAGGATTTCGAGAAGCTCTCGGCATTGATGACACAGATTATCAAGAGCTGATTACACCGATAGAACGTTTTATCTGAGAAATCTTCCGTTCACAATCTGTGTAATCCCCGCTAGTTTTTCAGACGATCTCCAGCATGCGCTGGATCGGCCGCACCGCGCGCTCGGCGATCTTCGGGTCCACCGTCACCACGTGCTGCATCCGCACGAGCGACATGAAGGCTTTGTCGAGCGTGTTGCGCTGCATGTGGTGGCAGGAGGCGTGCTCGCTGGCGGGGTAGAAGCGCTTCTCCGGATGCTGGGTGCGCAGCCGGTGCAGCAGGCCGTTCTCCGTCGCGATGATGAACTCCTTCGCGCTCGAGCGGTTCACGTGCTGCACCATCCCCTCCGTCGAGAGCACCCGGTCAGCCAGGTGCATCTGCTTGGTCGTGCAGCCGCACTCCGGGTGCATCAGGAACTCCGCCTCGGGGTGCTGCGCGCGCAGCTCGTCCACCTGCTCCGGCAGGATCGCGGCGTGGGCCGGGCAGTAGCCCTTCCACAGGTGGATCTTGCGCTTCGTCTTCGCCTTGAGGTAGCTGCCGAGGTAGTAGTCGGGGACGAACAGGATCTCCTGCTCCGCGGGGATGTGCTCGATGACCTTCACGCCGTTCGTTGACGTCACGCAGTAGTCGCACTCCGCCTTCACCGCGGCCGAGGTGTTCACGTAGCACACCACGACCCCGTCCGGGTGCCTGGCGCGCCATGCCTTGATCTGCTCCGGGATGATCATGTCGGCCAGCGAGCAGCCGGCGGCCAGGTCCGGCATGAGGACGGTCTTGTCCGGGCAGAGCATGGC
>JACQRE010000060.1 GCA_016206585.1 Candidatus Omnitrophota bacterium
CCACGCAGGCGAAGTTGTACGTCGGCGTGCCGTCCGATTTCATGAGGACGAGCGACTCGAAGAGTGTGGTGTCCACCGTGATGTCGCCGTGCAGCACATCCGCGAAGGTCACCGGCCCCGGCGGGACCTGGAACACGACCGCCCCGTCCTTCTCCGCCGCCCTCCCCTCCTTCAGGAGCCGCTGCACGTGCTCCTGGTACAGCGCCATGCGCTGGCTCTGGAACAGCGGCCCCTCGTCCCAGTCGATGCCTAGGAACGTGAGGCTCGCGTAGATGTCGTCGAGGAAGACCGGGTTGGAGCGCTTCTGGTCGGTATCCTCAATGCGGAGGACGAACGCCCCCCGGTGGTGCCGCGCGAAGAGCCAGTTAAAGAGTGCTGTACGAGCCGATCCCACGTGCAACTTACCAGTAGGGCTGGGCGCAAACCGGACGCGAACACTCATGAGACAATGCAGTATTAGGTGGAAGATTCCGTCAGCAGACGGAGGTCAGCAGCAGTCCGTAGGGAGGTAGACCAGTGGCGGATACGCTGGGTGAGACGTTCGGCATCAAGCTGGCACAGCGTGAGCAGCTCATCGCGCCTGCCGTGCTCGACGAACGCATCGGGCAATCCGATGCGCAGGTGGGCGGTCTTGGACAGGCCCAGCGCATCGAGCGTCTCCGAGACGGCACTTCCAAAGCCGCCGGCCACCTGCGCCTCTTCGAGCGTCACGATCGCCCCCAGCTGGGCGGCCTGCTTGACCATCGCCTCGTCCAGCGGCTTCACGAACCGTGCGTTGATGACCGCCGCGTCGATCCCATCCACCGCCAGCGCCTCGGCGACCTTGAGCGCCGGGTAGACCAGGCTGCCCAGTGCTACGAGCGTCAGATCCTTGCCGGAGCGCAGCGTCTCGGACTTGCCGGTGAGGAGCTTTGCCGGCCGGCCGAGCGGCTCCCCGCACACGATCCCGCCGCGCGCGTAGCGGATGGCCACCGGCTTGTCCTGCTCCAGCGCCCATTGGAGCATGACCCGCAGCTCCGCCGGGTCCTTGGGTGAGACGATCCGGATGTTCGGCAGCACGCGCAGGTAGGCGATGTCGAAGACCCCGTGGTGCGTGGGGCCGTCCTCCCCGACGAGGCTCGAGCGGTCGATCGCCAGGATCACCGGCAGCTCCTGG
Organism: Candidatus Omnitrophota bacterium; assembly: GCA_016206585.1. Lineage (GTDB taxonomy): Bacteria > Omnitrophota > Gorgyraeia > Aquiviventales > Aquiviventaceae > JACQRE01. The sequence goes on from JACQRE010000060.1 coordinate 1,157, forward strand.
AGGCACAGCTCGTGCATGATCTGGTCGTACGCCCGCTGGAGAAACGTGGAGTAGATGGCGACCACCGGCCGCGCCCCCCCGCGGGCGAGGCCCGCCGCCAGCCCGAGCGCGTGCTGTTCCGCCATCCCCACGTCGAGGCACCGTCCGGGAAACCGCTTCGCGAACTCGCTGACCCCGGTGCCCTCCGGCATCGCGGCGGTGATGGCCATCAGCCTCCGGTTGGTGTCGCCCAACCGGATCAATTCATCGCTGAACGCCTCGGTGAACGTCGCGGCAGGCTTCAAGCTGCAGGCTTCAGGCTGCAGGCCAGAAACTTTTTGTCGCTTGCCTGCGGCTTGCGGCTTGCAGCGTGAAGCCGACTTCAGTTGCCCTGTCTCGAGATCGAAGGGCTCGATCTTGTGGAACCGCTCCGGGTCCTCCTCGGCAAACCGGTAGCCCTTGCCCTTCACCGTCGAGACGTGGAGCAGAATCGGCCCCTCCATCCGCTTGACGTTCGTGAGTGTGGTCGTCAGCTCCCGCAGGTTGTGGCCGTCGATCGGCCCGACGTACCGGAAGCCCAGCTCCTCGAACACGAGCCCCGGCACGAGGAAGCCCTTCACCGACTCCTGCACCTTCCGGCCGAGCCGCACGAGCTTGGAGCCGTGGGGCAGGCGGCCGACGAGCTGCTCGAGATCGGCGCGGATCCGGTTGAAGGTGGGGTTGGTGATGATCCGGTTGAGGTAGCGGCTCAGCCCTCCCACCGGCTGCGCGATGGACATCTTGTTGTCGTTGAGGATGACGAGCACGTCGGGCTTGAGATGCCCGATGTGGTTGAGCGCCTCGAGCGCCATCCCCTCCCCCAGGCTCGCGTCGCCGATGATCGCCACGACGTGGGAGGAGCCGTTGACCTGGTCGCGCGCCATCGCCAGCCCCAGCGCGGTGGAGAGCGCGGTGCCGCCATGGCCCGCCGTGAAGGGATCGTACGGGCTTTCCTCTTTATTGGAGAAGCCGGAGAGGCCGCGGAACTGCTTGAGCGTCTTGAACCGGCCGCGCCGGCCCGTGATCAGCTTGTGGGCGAAGGCCTGATAGCCCATGTCCCAGACGAGCTGGTCCTCCGGCGCGTCAAACACGTAGTGGAGTGCCAGGCACAGCTCCACCGCGCCCAGGCTGGAGGCCAGGTGGCCGCCCAGCTCGGAGATGGTGGCGAGGATCTCGCCGCGGATCTCCTCTGCGAGGACGTCAAGCTCCTTGAGCGTGAGCCGCTTGAGGTCCGCCGGGCGATCGATGCGGGAGAGCGGTGATGCGACAGCGGTCATGGACGTTGGGCGGTCTCCAGCAGCCAGTCCGCCAGGTGACGCAGGGTCTGCGCGCGGCGGCCGAACGGCTCCAGCGCCTCGACGGCCCGGGCGATCAGCCGCTGGGCTTCCTGTCGCGCGGCCTCGGTGCCCATCACCTGGGCGAGGCCGTCCCGGTCGTGGACGTCGTCGATCAGCTGAAACGCCAGCCCGGCCGACTGGCCGTAGCGGCGCAGCCGCTTGATCTGCTCCGCCTCCGCCCCCCCGGCCAGGGCGCCGGACACCACGCTGGCGGTGATGAGCGCGGCGGTCTTGCGCTGCGCGATGTCCCGGAGGTTGCGCTCCGTCGAGCTGCGGGGCTGGCTGATGGCTTGGAGGTCCAGGATCTGGCCGCCGATCAACCCGTCCGTCCCGCAGGCTGAGCCGATCTCGCGCACAATCGCCAGGGTGTTCGGCGTCCCGTCGCGGCCCAGCCACGCAAAGGCCATCGTGAGCAGCGCATCGCCCACGAGGATCGCGTTGCCTTCGCCGAACTTCCGGTGGCAGCTGGCTTGTCCCCGCCGCTCATCCGCGTTGTCCAGCGCCGGCAGGTCGTCGTGCACCAGCGAATAGGTGTGCAGCAGCTCCAGCGCGACCGCGACGGTCATCGCCCGGCGCGCGGGAGCCCCCGCCGCCTCGCAGCCGCCGAGGCACAACAGCGGCCGGAACCGCTTGCCCCCGGAGAACACGCAGTAGCGCATGGCCTCGTGGATGACCTGCGGGGGGAGCGTGGCCTTTGGCAGCGCGCGCTCCAGGGCGTCGTCCACGAGGCGGGTCAGCGGCTCCAGCCGCCCGCGGTCCGAGGCCTGCTTACGCGGTGGTGCGGTCAGCGTCGGGCTCATCACTCAGCTCCTCATCAAACGACGTCAAACTCGCCTCGCCAAGGTGCGTCTTCACCAGCACTTCAACCTTCTTCTTCGTCTGCTGCAGCCGTTTGGTCAGCATCCGCGAGAGGACCAGCGCGTCCTTGAACTTTTTGAACCGGGTATCGAGGTCCAGCTCCGGCTTCTCGAGCTCATCCACGAGCTTCTCGAGCCGTTTGAACGCGTCTTCGTACTTCAGGTCAGTCGTCGTCATGGTCGAACCCCCGCTCCGCGTCGAGATGGGTCACCGCACTCGTCACGCGGCCCTTGGCCAGCAGCGTCTCCAGCTCGTCGCCCGCCTTCAGGGCGGCCGCATCCGTCACCACGCGGCGGCCGGGCAGGGCGAACGTGACGCTGTAGCCCCGCTCCAGGACCGCCAGGGGGCTGAGGGCCTGCAGCCGTCCGGCCAGCCCGTAGAGCTCGCGGTCCCTGCGCTCGAGCAGGTGGGCCATGAACTGGGTGAGGCGCTGCTCAAGCTGCTCGGCGCGCCGGGCGTAGTCGCTGACTTGGTGCAGCGGGTGGAGCAGGCGCAGCCGGCCGTCCAGCACCTCGATCCCGCGCAGCGACTCCTCCAGCGTGCCCGTCATGCCCTCGAGGAGCCGCTGCACCAGCTCCTGCACGCGAGCCGTGAACTCCTCCTGCGCGCGCACCAGCAGCTTCGCCGCGTCGGTCGGGGTTGAGGCCCGCAGGTCGGCGACGTAGTCCGCGATGGTCCAGTTGTCCTGATGGCCGACGGCGGAGATCACCGGGATGCGCGACCGGGCGATGGCTCTGGCCACCGGCTCCTCGTTGAACGCCCAGAGATCCTCGACGCTGCCCCCGCCCCGCCCCACGATGAGGACGTCCGCCAGGTGCAGCCGGTTCGCCAGATCGAGCGCCTCAGCGATCTCCCGCGCAGCACCCTCGCCCTGCACCTTGACCGGCACGATCACCACGCGGAACCCATCGCGCAGCTTGCTGACCATGTCGTGGATCGCCGAGCCGGTCGGCGAGGTGACGAGCCCCACCCGGTCCGGGGTGGCGGGAATCGGCCGCTTGCGCGATGCGTCGAAGAGCCCCTCGGCCTGCAGCCGTTTCTTGAGCTGCTCGAAGGCGAGCTGGAGCGCGCCGATCCCCTTTGGCTCAACGCGCAGCACCTGCAGCTGGAACTGGCTCCGGGCTTCATAGGTCGTCACCTGCCCCAGGCAGAGCACCTTGAGGCCATCCGTCAGCTTGAACTTCAGCGCCTGGTTAGCACCCCGGAAGAACGCGCAGGGCAAGACGAGCGGCTGGCCCCGCCGGTCCGTCGCCTGCTCATCCTTGAGGTCGAAGTAGATGTGGCCGGAATGATGGTAGTGGCAGTTCGAGAGCTGCCCTTCGACCCACACGGGTGCCGGGAATTGCCGCTCGATGAGCTCGCGCAGGCGCGTCACGATCTCGCCGACGGTCAGCGCCCGTGCGGGCGGCTTGGCCGCCGCGGGCTCAGCGCCTCGAGGGCGCTCGGCACTGAGCGACGTCGACTGTGCCGAGTCGAGAGACTCAATCGCCCTGGGCTCGGACCGGTTCATCCATCGTCCTCGTGATGCGCTCCACCGCCGTCGCCTTCCCGGTGGCCGGGTTGACCTCGATCAACAGGCCGCGCAGCTGGATGTTGCCCTCCGCCACGTCGGATTTGTGCGGCAGGTTCGAGAGAAACCGCTGCAGGATCTGGTCCACCCGCCGGCCGATCACGGAGTCGTAGGGCCCGGTCATCCCGACGTCGGTGATGAACGCGGTCCCCTGCGGGAGGATGCGCTCATCGGCGGTCGGGATGTGCGTGTGGGTGCCAAAGACGCAGGACACTTTGCCGTCGAGGAACCAGCCCATCGCCACCTTCTCGCTCGTCGCCTCGGCGTGCATGTCGACGATGACGACCGGCGTCACCAGCTTCAGGCGCTGGAGCTCCCGCTCGGCGGTGCGGAAGGGGCAATCGAGCGGCTCCATGAAGACCCGGCCCATGACGTTGAGGACCCCCACCTTCTGCCCGGCGAGCGTCTCCACGACCGTCGAGCCGGTGCCGGGGGCCCCGTCGGGATAGTTGGCCGGCCGGATCACGCGATGGTCGAGCTTGAGCAGCTCGTAGGCCTCGCGTTTCCTCCAGACGTGATTGCCGGAGGTCAGGACGTCCACCCCGGCGCGGAAGAGGTCGTCGGCGATGCTCGGGGTGATGCCCGCACCGCCCGCAGCATTTTCACAGTTCGCGATGACCAAGTCAATCGCGCACTCCTCGCGCAGGCGGATGACCTCCCGCTCCACGACGGCCCGGCCCGGGCGGCCGACAATGTCCCCGATGACCAGGATCTTCATGACCACGCGCCAGCAACAAGCGACAAGCGACAAGCGACACGTTCAAAGCACAATCTCCACGTGACATGCAACGTTTTAAAGACGCTGTTCTGTTGAAGTGCTGCTTGTTGCATGTTGCTTGTCGCTGAGTTACCGGGCGTATTCAATGGAACGCGTCTCTCTGATGACGGTGATCTTGATCTGGCCGGGGAACTCGATGGAGCTCTCCACCTTGCGCTTGATCTCGCGGGAGAGCGCGATGGCTTCGAGGTCGGTCACCCGCTACGGCTGGACGATGACGCGCACCTCGCGGCCCGCCTGGATCGCGTAGGCCTTCTCGACCCCCTGGAACGAATCGCAGATCGCCTCGAGCGCCTGGAGCCGCTTGATGTAGTTCTCCAGCGTGTCCCCGCGCGCGCCCGGCCGCGAGCCGCTGATCGAATCCGCCACGATCGTCAGCACCGCGTAGAGCGTCTTCGGCTGGACGTCCTCGTGGTGCGCCTCGATCGCGTGCACGATCTCGGGGGTCTCGCCGTACTTCTTCGCGAGCTCCGCGCCGATGATCGCGTGCGGCCCCTCCACCTCGTGGCTGACCGCCTTGCCGATGTCGTGCAGCAACCCGCAGCGCCGGGCCAGCCGCTGGTCCAGCCCCAGCTCCGCCGCAATCATGCCGCTTAGGTAGCCGGTCTCCTTGCAGTGCACCAGCACGTTCTGGCCGTAGCTCGTGCGGTAGCGCAGCCGCCCCATCAGCTTGACGAGCTCCTGGTGGACGCCGTGCGCGCCGAGCTCGTTGATCGTCTTCTCGCCTTCCTGGATGATGTGCTGGTTGAAGTCCTTGCGCACCTTCTCCACGACCTCCTCGATGCGCGCCGGGTGGATGCGGCCGTCGGACATCAGCCGCTCCAACGACTGGCGGGCGACCTCCCGGCGGACGGTGTCGAAGGAGGAGAGCGTGACGACGTCCGGCGTGTCGTCGACGATGAGGTCCACTCCGGTGGCCAGCTCGAACGCCTTGATGTTGCGCCCCTCGCGGCCGATGATGCGGCCCTTCATGTCCTCGTTGGGCAGCTGCACGACCGAGGTCGTGGTCTCCACCGTGAACTCCGCCGCGCAGCGCTGCATCGTTTCCACGAGGACGCGTTTGGCCACCGTCTGCGCGTCGCGCTTCGTCTCCTCCTCGACGCGCTTGATGACCATGCCGGCTTCCCCGCGGCAGTCCTCCTCCAAGCGCGAGAGGAGGAGCTGCTTCGCCTCCTCCGCGCCGAGGCCCGAGAGGGTCTTGAGCTTCTCCTTCTCTTCACTGATGAGCTGCTCGAGCTGCTCGTCCTTGGCCTTCAGCGACTGCTCACGCGAACCCAGCTGCCGGTCGCGCTCGCCCTGCTCCTTCTCTTTCCGGTCGAGCAGGTCGAGCTTGCGGTCGAGCAGCTCCTCGCGCTGATGGAGCCGCTTCTCGAGCTGCGAGAGCTCGTTCCGGCGGTCCTTCGTCTTCTCCTCGAACTCCTGGCGCAGGGCGTGCATCTGCTCCTTCGCCTCGAGCTGGGCCTGCTTCGCGATCGCCCCGGCCTGCCGTGTCGCCTCCTCGATCAGCTGCTTTGATTTCAGCTCCGCGCTGGCCAGCGACTTCCGGCCCAGGAGCATCCGCAGGCCGTAGCCCACGGCGAATGCCACCCCTGCCATCACCAGACTCGGAATGACCCATCCCATAGCGGTATCACCTCATGGTCGGTCGGGAGCGGGCAGACGACCGCCTGGTCCCGTTTCGTCTTGCGTGCACTGTGAACGGACGCCGGGCAACCCGGCACGAGGCTAGGCGGTCAGGACCGCGTGGACGGCGTGATCGTGTGCAGCCGTTGGCAGGCAATCGAAGAGCTGGCATCGGAATGCCAGCCCCACGGTCGGGATGGAGCGTGGAAGGCGCGCGAGGAACCGGTCGAAGTACCCGTGCCCGTGACCCAGCCGGTGTCCGCGCCGGTCAAAGGCCAGGCCGGGCACCAGCACCAGATCGAGCTCCTGCGTGGGGACCGGCCGGAACGCCGACGCCACGGGCTCCCAGACGCCACACGCCGCTGGAAGGAGCTCGGCGTCGGGATCCCGCACCTCGGAGAGCCAGAGCCGCTTCGTCCGCGGCTGCGTCACCGGCACGACCACACGCTTGCCTCGCGACAACATCGCTTCAATCATCCGCCACGTTTGCACTTCATACGGCAGGGCCACGTAACAGCATACCGTCCTGGCCCGCCGAAACGCCGTCAAGCGAGCGACTTTCCGCCAAATCGCCTCACTGCGTCGACGTCGTTCGTCCTCCTTCTGTTGTTTCAAACGTCGTACCACCGTAATCCGTAGCTGACCCTTGGTCATGCACCGTGCAACACCTACACCACAGAATCACGGAAGCGCCACAGAAGCACAGAGGAAACACACTCACCAATCACCAGACCCTTTGGCAATTGGTCCTTGGTCATTGGTGCCTGCTCTTCTCCGTGTCTCTGTGGCGGTTTCTCTGTGATTCTGTGGTGTCAGATGTGAAAGACGTACCGGTGGTCGATGGGCTCCCCGGCTTCCGTCCGCACCGTGTCGCACAGATCCTGCAGCGTCACCGCCCCCAGCGACTCGGCGATCCGCTCGTGCACGCAGCGCCACACCGCCGCGGCGATGCGCTGGGCGTGGCGATGCGTCTCGATCCGCGAGGCGGCGTGCCGCCCGCGGCCGTTGGGGAGTGCGGTCCGGCCGGCGCGCTTGCCGTTGGCCGCGGGCCCGTTGCCGTCCAGCACCTGGACGATCTCCGCCATGGTGATCGCCCGGGGCGAACGGGCCAGCACGTAGCCTCCCCGCGGCCCCCGGATGCTGGTGACCAGCCCCCGCCGCTTCAGGCGATGGAGCAGCTGTTCGAGGTACGCCACCGAGAGGTCCTGGCGGGATGCGATCAGGCTGGCGGACACCGGCCCGTGACCCGAGGCCAGTGCGAGCTCGACGAGCGCGCGCATGCCGTAGGTGGACCGCGTCGAGAGTTTCATGCTGTGTACAGTCTACGATATACTACCAATCTTGTCAAGATACCTGGGGTGTGGGTGGGGTGTGCGGGATGCGCCACTGCACGGCGGAGTCTTTGGTACTCAGCGGCGCGCGGAGGCTTTGGCGGGGTGCCGGCGCCCTTGTCCGCTTCGTCTTGCAGGGCGAGCGGGAGCGGCCGGCCGGGCGTGGAGGGCTTCAATGATGGCGTGGAGGAACGCGGGCAAATCGTCCGGTGTCCGGGAGGTGATCAGGTTGCCGTCGCGCACCACCTCGCGGTCCACGTAGTTGGCACCGGCGTTGACCACGTCGTCCCTGATGGCCGAGAAGCACGTCGCCGTCCTGCCGCGTAGCACGTTCGCGGAGCACAGCACCCAGCCCGCATGACAGATCGCGCCGATCACCTTGCCCTGCCGGTTCGCGTCGCTCACCAACTGGATGACCGCCGGGTCGCGCCGCAGCAGATCCGGCGCCCAGCCACCCGGCACGATGATCCCGTCGAACTCCTGCGCCGACACCCGGTCCGCCGACGTCTCCGGCGTCAACGGATACCCGTACTTGCCGGTGTACTTCGGCTTGCCGGTGCCGACGAAGACGACGGCGGCACCTGCTTCCTTGAGCCGGTAATAGGGGTACCAGACTTCAAGGTCCTGATAGCAGTCTTCCACGAGGATGGCAACACGCTGGCCTTGGAGGGACATGGTGTGGATAGCTTAACGGAGGGGATGAAAACCGTCAAGGAGGGGTCAGACCCCATGGGGTCTGACCCCTTTTATAGCTCGCGCCAGGAGACGACCGCGACCTTGTGGAGGTTGGAGATCTGCGTGACGGTCTGGAGCGACTCGTCGTAGTGGATGGCCGCGCTCCCCGACACGTTGACCCGCTCGGCGATGATCGAGCCGTACACCTCGGCGTTGCCCGTCACGTTGATCGTGGAATCGGGCGCGTAGAGCGCCCCGTAAAATCCCGTCGATCCGGTGATCGTCCCCTGCTCGATCGTCGCGTCACCCGTCGGCGCCATCATGATGAGCATGCTCTTCGGGTTGGACGGCACGCCCGTGGTCGAGTTGCCTCTGGCGATGTACAGGCCGGTGATGTAGATCGTCACGTCGCCGCTGGCCGTCAAGGTCCCGCCGCCCTGCAGGGTGAGATTCTGGTAGCAATACGTTCCGGGAGGCAGCGTGACGGTGTCGTTGCTGCTCACCTCGAAATCGTTGCAGGTCAGCCCCACCGGCACGACGACCGACGGCATGGGAAACGACACCCCTTGCGCGACCACATCCTGGGTGTCGCTTGGCGGGTCGGTGCCGCCGGTGATGAAGGCGGGATCGTAGCCGGTCACCACGGAGACCGGATCGCTCACGTCGGGCCCGACCGCCACCTGGCCGTCGACGAAGATGCTGCCGTTGACCGTGACCCCGCCGGAATTGGTGGCGTTGGTCCCCACGTCGCCGTTGTGGCTCGGATCATCGGGGTCGTAGGCGCCAGCGCTCGAATCGTAGCTGTCCGTGACGGCGCTGCCGCTCACGTTGACCTGCTGGTCGCCGAAGAGCGCGAACTGGAAGACCGACTGCGGGGTCAGCCGGAACACCGCCTCCACGTGGCGCGGGTAGCCGGTGTCCTGGTCGCTCGTGCCATGGCTCTCGACGCGCCACGTGTCGGCGCCGATGGACACCGCCGGATCGAGCTGGAAGCTGCCCGTTGAAAAGGTCCGCGTGAGCACGTCGTCGATCGCATCCGTCGGCGTGCGCAGATTGACCGCCGCCTGGTCGACGCCGGCATCCGCCAGATGGAGCGCTGAGACCTGATTCCGCGACCGCTCGCTCAAGCGGGCCTCGGAGAGGCTGCGCAGCAGCATGGAGGCCCCCGCCACGGTGAAGAGCACGATGACCCCCATCGACATCAGGAACACCATGCCGCGCTGGTTGTGCATGCGTCTCCTCCGGCTTGCCGCGCCCTACAAACAGCGGAACCCTCAGGGCGCTGTGGACAGTCCGCCCTGCTCGCTGGCGGTGTCCAGGATCGCGTCCCCTGAGGGTCGTTGGGCCTACCTGGATCGACCTAGCTCAACTATACCTGAGGGCCGGCACGGTCGGCAAGACCGAGGGCCGGCAAGGCCGTGACGGACGGCGGGATGACCGCTCGCTACGTCCGGCACGTCATCGTGGTCGTGAACATGGCGGTCGATTCGGTGATCGCCGGGTTGCCGCCGGCACCGGGATTGGCGCTGAGCGCCGCACCGTTCCAGGTGCACTCGCCAATGACTCGATTCCGCTGGCGCCAGCACGCCGCCACCGTCACGGTGAGCGGATCGGTCCCTGACGCGGTCACGACGACCAGCTCATTGGCGGCCGGATTGGGTTGGACGCTTTTCCCGCCTCCCCCGCCGGCCGTCGTGTCAGCCAGCCACGCGTCCCAACTCGCAAAACCTGCCGGAGGATTCGCGCTCGGCGTGGTGCAGGTCGCCCCGTGATTTTGCCGTCGCAACTGCTCCATGACGCGGCTGGCGTCGGTGTTGGCCCAGAGGCGGCTCCGAGCCTGCTCACTCAGCGTGATCTGCCCGACGAGCGCTCCGAGGAGGGACACGATCCCCAGGGCCAGCGTCAGAGCGCCAATGATCACCTCGACCAGCGTCAAACCGGACCGGTCGGGCATGGCGCTAGAGCTCGCGCCAGCTGCGCAGCTGGAGGGCCTGGTTGCTGCTGCCACTGCTTTTCAGGGAGACATCGTAATGCACCTTCGCATTGCTATCGAGCTGGATGGAGCGGGTCACGGCGGCGCCAAAGAGTTTCGCATTACTATCCAAGTCGACGTGGGACCGGGGGGCATCGATGACCCCGTAGATCGTCGAGTTGGACTCGACGTGGAGCGCCCGAGACGTCGAGGAGGAGTTGCCGGTGATGATGACCTTCAGCTGCGAGGGCTTGGCCCCTGCCGAGAGGAGCGCGTTCGATCTCAGCTGCACCGCCGGGGTGTTCGGATCGCCGGCGTTGCCATCCACGTAGAGGGTCATGGTGCAGGTAGGACAGGTGGTGACGAATTGGGTGTTGCTCTCCAGCTTGAAGGAGTTCTCGACGTAGATGATCACGTTCCCCGTCACGGAGACCGAGGCGTTCGAGTTCAGATCGACCGAGGTGTACCGATAGGTGCCGCCCGGCAAGGTGAGATCTTCATTGCTGCCGAGGCTCAGCGACCCGCTGGCAGAACCGCTCGGGAACGAGGTGAGCGAGAGGTCCTCGGCCTGGATCAAGGTTTGCGGGCTGCCCGTGAACGACGCATTGCCATTGAGCACGATGTCGGTGGTCACATTGCCACCAGGACCGACGGCGACATCTCCCTTGATCTTCGCGTTGCTGTTCAGCGTCACGGTGCCTGCGCCCGTGGCGTTCGAGCCCACATCCCCATCCGCACTGACGTTGGAGTCGCTATAGGCGCCGTTCGCGGAGTTATAGCTATCGACGAGGGCGTTGCTGTCCAAGGTGACGGTCGTCGCGGAGAAGAGGGCGTAGGCGAAGGAGGTGTTTTGGAAGTAGACAATGGCCTCCACCTGGGATTGTTGATAGTGCGGAGCGGTGGAGACGTTCGACGGCTGGTAGCCGGTGCTCACCACCCGTTTGGTCCGGGAGTTGATCGGGCTGATGGTGACCGCATAGCCCCCCTGGCTGCCCACGGTGGTGTACCCGGTCCCCGCCCAATTCGAATCTTGGCGCAGCTCCACGATGGCCCGGTCGATGCCGGCTTCCGTATGGAAGAAGGCGGTTTGGCGCGCCGAGCTCCATCGACCTAATTGCGTGTCGTGAAGGCTCCGGAGCAAGAGGCTCGTTCCTAGCGTCGTCAAGAGCACGATGGTGCCCAAGGCAAAAACCAGCACGGTTCCGCGCTGATCGGTTCTCTTCATCCTCGCTCCTGGGAAACCGGGGTCAGACCCCTGCGGGGTCTGACCCCGGTTTGGAAGGTTGGTTACTTCAAGTATGCCTGATGGGGGGGATTCTACCAAGGCGGAAGGCGTGGCGAGCCGTGAAGTTACGGCGCCAACACAAGCTTGCCGAAGACGTCGCGGCCGAGCATCCGCTCCTGGGCAACACGGGCCTCCCGCAGCGGCAACACGGTATCGACGACCGGGCGCAGGATGCGGCCGTTCACGAGCCGGGCGACCGCTTCCAGCTCGGCGCGCGTGCCCATCATGGACCCGAGCAGTGTGAGCTGTCGCGAAAAGACGTAGCGCAGATCCAGCGGGACGGTCGGCCCGCTCGTCGCCCCGCACGTGACCAGGCGGCCGCCCTTGGCCAGCAGCTTGAGGCTCCCCTCCCAGGTCTGCGGACCGATGTGCTCGAAGACGACGTCCACGCCGCGGCCGCCGGTCAGCGTCTTGACCCGCTCCTCGAACGACTCGCGCCGGTAGTCAATCACCTCGTCCGCGCTGAGCGCCCTGGCCTTCGCGACTTTCGCCGCCGAGCCGACCGTCGCGTAGACGACCGCTTTGAGATGCTTGGCGATCTGGACGGCGGCATGGCCGGTGCCGCTGCCGGCCGCGTGCACGAGCACCGTCTCCCCGGCCTGCAGCTTGGCCCGCCCCACCAGCATGTGCCACGCCGTCAGGAACACGAGCGGGTACGCCGCCGCTTCGTCAAAGGGGACGGCATCCGGCAGCGGCAGCGCCTCCTCGGCGCGCGCCAGGACGAGCTCCGCGTAGCCCCCGTCCCGGATGTGGTAGTTCGCGCACAGGTTGTCGTCGCCGCGCCGGCACCACTCGCATTGAAAACAACTCAGCCCCGGCGCGAGGACGACCCGGTCGCCGGGGGCAACACGCGTCACCCCGGTCCCGACGCGCTCGACGATTCCGGCCACGTCGCAGCCGGAGATGTGCGGCAGGGTGATGCGGTAGGCGGGGATGCCCTGCCGGATCCAGAGGTCGAGATGGTTGAGCGCGCAGGCCTTGACGCGCACGGCGATGTCGCCTGCGGCTGGAGCGGGATCGGGGACGTCCGCGTACTCCAGGACGTCGGGGCCGCCGTGCCGGCGGAACAGGACGGCTTTCATGAAGGGAGGTTTGCGCGTGTGCGCGTTAGCGCGTTCGCGCGTTCAACGCGCCAACGCGATGACGCGCCAACGCGCTAACTCAACGCGTTGATGGTGGCTTCGAGATCGTTGGTGCGCAGGACGAGCGCGCCTTCGCTGTGCGCGGAGGACGCGGTGCAGTAGGCGTATTCCAGATTGATGCCGGCCTCGGCCAGCTTTTCCGCGATGCCCGCCAGCACGCCGACGGCGTTCGGTACGTCCATGAAGACGACGTCGCCGCGCTGCATCATGGCATGCAGCTTCGAGAGCGCCTGCTCCGCGTCCTTGGGCTTATCGACGACCAGCCGGACCACGGAATGATCCACGGTATCGAGGATGGACATCGCGAGGATGTTGACCTTCGCCGCGGCCAGCGCCTGGCAGGCTCTCGCCAGCATCCCGGGGCGATTCTCGAGAAACACCGCCAACTGCGGCACGATTTGGATCATCCCACCACCTGTGTGGGTTTGCCGAAGGCAAACCGGGTCGCTGGCACAATCTCGTCGGATGCGGGCCGGTGCCAGCGACCGGCCTGTGGCCAACACACAGGTGGTGGGATCATCCTCCCCCTCACCGTTTCGCCTGAAGCCGCTTGAACCGCTCCCATCCTGCCGCCGCAGCGCGCTCCGAGGGGTAGTAGTCGCTGAAGCACGGGACCCCCTCGACGGAAACGACCAGGCGCCAGCGCCGGCCAGGCTGCACGGAGCGCTCCAGACGCGGAACGTAGTCGCGCCCGCGCACCGCCGCGGGTGTGAGCCATTTCTTCGTGATGGGCAATGTTCCGGGCGGGGCGAGCTGCGCCCCCTGCCGGGCAAGGAACTGGCGCAGGACGGGCGGCGGATCGACGAACTCGATGCCAACGTCGAAGAGGAACGGCGGGCCGTCGCGCAAATCGAGGCGCTGGACCACCCAGGTCACCCGGCCGGTGCACTGCAGCGGCCGCTGCCGGCGCGGCGTCAGCTGCAGGCGAACCAGCGACCGCACCTCGAGCGTTTCCTGCACCCGGAGGCACAGGCCGCCCTCGCTGAAGTTCACGCTGCCGGCCGGGACGGCCCGGTGCGGGGGGAGGAGGTTGATCGAGAGCCGCAGCGCTCCTTCGCTGCGGATGAACTTTCGGCGTTCCTGGACGGCGGGGGAGGCGGTGGTCATCAGAAGGGCTTTATTGTACCGGGCTTTGACGGGCCCCGCAATGCTTGCGTCAGGCGGGCCGGACTCGTAACGTAAGCTAGCCGCGGAGCGCTTTCCCAAGGAGCGTTCGTTCCTCGAGTCCCAGCGGCAATTTCAGCGCTTCGGCCCGGCCCTGCTCGCTCATTTTCTTCCAGGTCTTCTGCAGGATTTCGACCATCTTCGCCTCGGGCTCCTTCCTTCGCAGGTCGGCGAACTGCGTCTCGAGAAACACGAGGCACAGCGCATCCTCGAGCACCTGCGTTTCCGCATCGTGCGGCAGCTCCCGCTTGCTCATCAGCCGCCGGACGCGCTCGATCTCGCTCTCGGCATACCCGGCCTCGCGCATCACCTGGGCCACCATGTCCGCGTGAAAGGCCTTGAGCGTCTCCCGCCAGCGCAGATACCCGCGGCGGGTCATCTCATACCGGCTGCGCGGGATGGTCCACCGCCGGACGTGCTGGCCCCGCGCGGCGATGCGCAGCGGCTCCGGCGCCGCCGGGTCGAGGCGCAGCACCCAATCGGTCAGGCGCTCCGCATAGAGGAGCTCCTTGGGCCGCGCGGTACCCCCGACCGTCTCCGTGTTGGGGTCTTCGGCATTGAGCCGGTCAATCGCCTGCAGAACCTGCTGGAGGCGGTCGGGCATCAGGACGTCCACCGGATGGCGGGCACGAGACGGGGATCATACGGCAGATGGTGCCGGCGCAGCCATTGGAACAACTCCGTGTACTGAGGCAGAAAGCCCTCGACATCGACGCCGAGACAGGCGGGACGGTACTTCTTGAGATACCGGCTGGAGGAGCGGTAGAGGCTCATGGCGCCCGCGGGGTTGCGGCGCGACCAGTGGTAGAACGCGACCGCCGCCTGGATCAGTCCTTTGTAGAAATCGCGCTCGCGGCCCGCCGTGTCCAGCCACAGCCGCTCAAGCACCTCATGGCACTCGAAGAACCGGCGGTGGTTGAAGAGGGCGAGGCCTTCCGCCAGGCGGGGATCGGCCGGGGAGGGTGCGGCGTCCCTCGACTGCGCTCGGGACGCCGCCCTGAGCGCAGTCGAACGGACGGCGTTAGCGGGAGGTGCCGGCCGCGCTCCGGCGCGCCGGACGACCACGCGGCGGCGCGCCGGACGCCGGGGTGGCCGCCGCCGCCGTGAGGGCTTGGTAGACCTCGTCGGAGTGGCCATTGACGTTCACCTTTGGGAAGATGGCGGCGAGACGGCCCTGCGCATCGATGATAAACGTCGTGCGCTCGATGCCCCAGTAGGTGCGGCCGTAGAGCGACTTCTGCTTGAAGACGCCGTACGCCTTGCAGACGGCGGCATCGGGATCGCTCAGGAGCGGGAACGGCAGGCGGTACTTCTGGATGAAGCGCTGGTGGGAGGCGACGGGATCCCGGCTGACCCCCAGGATCACCGCGTTCGCGCCGGTGAACCGGGCGCGCTCGTCCCGGAAGCTGCACGCCTCCCGGGTGCAGCCCGGCGTGTCGTCCTTCGGATAGAA
>JACQRE010000059.1 GCA_016206585.1 Candidatus Omnitrophota bacterium
CTTCCGGGGGTTACGAAAGAAGACTGGAGCAGACGGGGATCGAACCCGTGGCCTCGACAGTGCGATTGTCGCGCTCTCCCAGCTGAGCTACTGCCCCGTCGCGACACGTACCAACGAGGGGCTATTGTCGCACGAAAGCGCCAGGAGGTCAACCCGTCGGGATGACCCCTGGCGTCGGCATGACGGTCCAACCACCCCGAGTGCGCAGCCCCCTGGCGAGCTACTGCAGCGCGGGAATCAACAGCGACAGCCGAAACAAGCTGTAGCTGACGGCGAACAAGATCACGCTGAAGACGTACCGGTGCCGAACCAGGTGTTCGTCCAGCACCGTCAAGGTTCGGTCCAGCGTGCGGCTGGCCTGGATCACGCTACGGGGAAAGAGGACCAGCATCACCGCCGCGACCAGACAGACCAGGCTCAAGAACAAGCACCCTGAATCGGGCATCTGCATTCCTCCCTCAGCCCGCTGGCCGGCCCTCTGGAGGCTCCGCCGCCCTCCTGAGCCACGCGCTCAGAAGCTGGGCGTCATGACCGGCCAACAGGTGGTTGTCTGGACGCTCAGCACCCTGGACCAGCCACACCCCAGTCGGCCGCTGCGGCGGCGGTGCTGGCACACACGGCGCCAACATCCAGATCGACCGCCAGCGTCGCCCCGGAGTGCACACCGGCCGAACGGGCCGCCTGCACGTTAGCACCGGCAGCGGTTCCAGTCGCCGACGGAACACCCCATCCGGTCATCGCCGGTAGCGGGGCGATGTCCAAGTTCGCCAGACCGGCGGAGTTGTCATACAGGTTGGTTGGGCTCTGCGCTCTGAACCGCAGCTCGGAGCCGCGGATCGAAGCGAGGAGCTGGAGCGCCTGGGCCGTCCGCGAACGCTCGGTCACCCGGAAGTACTGCGGCAGGGCGATCGAGGCCAAGATGGCGATGATGATCACCACCATCAACAACTCAAGCAGCGTAAACCCGCTCTGTGCCTTGTGTCGTGCTGTCATGCTATCCTCCTGGTTCTTCAGCTGCGTCAGGTGGCCGCACCACACGTGCGTCACGTCACTTCATATCCGACATGGCCCGAGAGACACGTGCTGACTCCCCCCCGGCTCCGTCACCTCCTTTCCGGCTCCCAAGAGTGAATGGGTCAAGTATACCTGATCACGAGCCGGCCTTGATGCCGCCGGCCATCTTGAAGATCGGCAGGAAGATCGACAGCACGATGAGCAGCACCAGGCCGCCCATGACCACGATCGCGATCGGCTCGAAGAGCCGGGTCATGCGCGCGATGAACGTCTCCACCCGCTCCTCGTAATATTTCGCGATGCGCGCCACCATCTTGGCCAGCTCGCCCACCTCCTCGCCGACCTGTACCATCTGGACCGTCATGGCCGGAAACAGGCCGGTCTCCTCCATGGGCTGGGCCATCGACTTCCCTTCCTTGACCTGCTCGCGCACCTGGCCGATCGCCTGGCCGTAGATCTTGTTCGTCGCGCTGCGCTCGAGGATCTCCAGGCTGGAGAGCAGCGGCACGCCGCTTTCCAGCAGGGTGGACAGCCCCCGCGAAAACTCCGCGAGCTGGATGTAGCTGAACAGCGTGTTGAAGAGCGGGATCTTCAGCATCAGCCGGTCCCGCGTCCATTGGCCCGCCGTCGTGCGCAAGTACGCTTTGAGCGCGTAGATGAGCCCCGCGGTGCCCATGATGATGATGACCCAGTACTTCCGCGCCGCATGGCTCAGCCCGATCACCGCCTTCGTCAACGGCGGCATCTCGAGCCCGGCCATCGTGGCGAAGATCGCCGAGAACTTTGGGATGAGCCAGTAGACGAAGACCGCCAGCACCCCCACGGCCGCCACGCCCAGGAAGGCCGGATAGGTCAGCGCCGTCCTCGTCTCGTTCTGCAGGTGCTGGGCCAGCTCGAAGTGGTGCGCGAGCTGCTTGAGCGCCTCCGCCAGGTGGCCGCTGGCTTCCCCCGTCTCCACCAGGTTCAGCCACAACGCCGAGAACACCGTGGGGTGCTTGGCGAGCGCGTCCCGGAACGTGCGCCCGGCGGCGACGTCGCGCCGGATCTCCTCGAGGGCCAGCAGTAACCGCTGGCTCTCCACCTGGGACGCGGCGACTTCGAGACACTTCATGAGCGGCACGCCAGCCTCCACGAGGGTCGAGAGCTGCTGGCACAGCAGCACGAGGTCGTCGGTCTTGACCGGCACGTGCATGCGCCGGGCGGACTTCGCCCGGCGGGCCGCCGGCCGCTGGAGCTGGGACAAATCCCGCTCCGAGATCGCGGTCACCAGCAGCCCGCGGTGCTGAAGAACCCCGATCACCTCGTCTTCCGTGAGGGCGTCGAGATTGCCGGTCTGGACGCTGCCGTTCTCGTCCCGTGCGGTGTAGGTATACGTCGGCATCCGTCAAATTCGGAGTGCGGAATGCGGAGTGTGGAGTGAGGAACGTCCCACTCCGAACTCCCAACTCCGCACTCCGAACTGCGTGTGGTTCATCGGTCGAGGAGGACGACGCCCTCCAGCTCTTCCAGGCTGGTCAGGCCCGCCCGGACTTTCTTCAACCCCTCATCCCACAACGTCGACATCCCCGCCGCGACCGCTTTGTCTTTGATGATGTGCGCCGGGGAGCCTTTGGCGATCTCGTTGCGCGTGTCGCGGTCGAACGTCATCACCTCGTAGACGCCCAGCCGCCCTTTGTAGCCGTTGTTGGAGCACTGCTCGCACTTGCGCGCCCGGTAGAGCAGCTCTTCGGTGATGTTGAAGCGCC
This sequence comes from Candidatus Omnitrophota bacterium, assembly GCA_016206585.1. Classification (GTDB taxonomy): domain Bacteria; phylum Omnitrophota; class Gorgyraeia; order Aquiviventales; family Aquiviventaceae; genus JACQRE01. Next base: position 2,760 of record JACQRE010000059.1, read on the forward strand.
TGCGGATCTCGGGCAGCGGCTCGTACGCCTCCTTGCAGTGGTCGCACAGCCGGCGCAGCAACCGCTGGGCCACGATGAGGCTCAGCGTCGAGGAGAGCAGATAGGGCGCGATGCCGATGTCGATGAGGCGGCTGACCGCGCTGGGGGCATCGTTGGTGTGCAGCGTGGTGAACACCAGGTGGCCGGTGAGCGAGGCGCGCACGCAGATCTCGGCGGTCTCCTGGTCGCGCGTCTCGCCGACCATGATGATGTCCGGGTCCTGCCGCATGAAGGAGCGCAGCCCCGCGGCGAAGGTCAGGCCGATGCTGGGCTTGACCTGCACCTGGTTGACCCCCTCCAGCCGGTACTCGACCGTATCCTCCACTGTCATGATATTCTTGTTGGGGACGTTGATCTCGCTCAGGGCGGCGTAGAGC
>JACQRE010000075.1 GCA_016206585.1 Candidatus Omnitrophota bacterium
GCGGAATCACCGTGGTGGCCACGCTCGCCCTCGAGCACCTCTTGAACGTGTGAAGGCGCCGCGGACGCGCGGCGGCGTTAGAGCTCTCGGCGCCCTTCCAGGGCGCGCGCAAGAGTGGCCTGGTCGGCGTACTCGAGATGGCTGCCGACCGGGATGCCCGAGGCGATGCGGGTGAGCTTCAGCCCCCGCGGACGGATGAGCTTCGAGAGGTAGGCGGCGGTCGTTTCGCCGTCCTTATCGGCGTCCGTGGCAACGATCACTTCCTGCACGACCCCCTCCGCCAGGCGCACGAGTAGCTCGTCGATCTTCAGGAGCTCCGGCCCGATCCCTTCCAGCGGGGCGATCGCCCCCAACAGCACGTGGTAGAGCCCGCGATAGGCCCCCGTCTTCTCGATCGCCAGGACGTCTTTCGGCTCCTCGACGATGCACAGGAGGGACGGATCCCGCGAGGCGTCCTGGCAGATCGGACAGCGGCCGGTCTCGGTGAGGTTGAAGCACACCTCGCAGAAGCGCAGGCGGTCCTTCACGTCGGCGACCGCCTGCGACAGTTGGCGCGCCTCCTCGCGGGAGGTGCGCAGCAGGTAGAAGGCGATGCGCTCGGCGGAGCGCGGCCCGATGCCGGGGAGTTTCTCCAGCGCCTCCAGCAGCCGCATGAACGGTCTCGCGTACGTGGCCCTCCTCCCCCCCCCTGCGTGTTGGCCGCTCCCACCACCTGGGTGAGGTCGGCGCAGCCGACCGGGATCGCCATGCGATCCGGTCTACGGCCCACAACCAGGTGGTGGGACGCAGGCCGGCTTCGCCTCGCTGAATTGATCTCCCGCCTCACGCGAGGCGAAGCGGGCTGCCGCCGGCAGCCCCACGCAGGTGGGGGGATCATGTGGCGCGGGGCGGCGGGTCCATCACCGTGGCGTTGAAGAGGTTCACGATGTCCTGGATGATCTCGGGAGAGGCGGTCTGGGGCGTCTGCGGGGCGTCGGGCACCGGCTCCACCGGTTCGGTGGCCGTCGTGTACTCCACCATGACCGGGGTTCCGGAGAGCTCGGCCAACAGCCGCTCGATCAGTTTCCGGTTGTCGGCGCTGCTCAGCACCTCCTGATGCAGCGTGAAGCCCGGCAACCCCACCGTGAGCGTCGTGCCCTCCAGCTGCAGCGGGCGGGACTCCGCAAGGTAGGCCGCCAGCGATATCTTCTGTTGGCCCAGCTGCTCGAGAAACGCCGGCCAGAGCGACCGCCATGCCTCCGGCACGGCGGCAGAGGCTGCGGGGGCCGCCGGTTCAGACGCTGCAGGCGAGGCAGCACCCGAGGGCTCGGCGGGTGTGGCGGTCATGCGGACCGGTGCCACTGCGCTGGATCGCTTGGAGGGAGCCGGGGCTGGCTGCAGCGCGCGAGACGCCTCGAGACCGGCTGAAGGCGCCGCACCGGCGCTGAACTGTTCCAGCCGTTTGGCGATCTCCGCCAGCGGCTGCCAGGATTCGCGCGTCGCCAGTTTCAGGATGACCAGCTCGAGGATGGTGGTGCCCATCGGGCTGCGGCGCACCAGCTCGTAGGCGCCGGTCAGCAGCTGGAGCATCACGAGCAGCTCCTCGGGGCTGGCCTGGGCGGCCTGCGCGTCCAGCCGCGCGAGACGCTCGGCGGGCTCATCGATCAATCGGGTCAGCAGCACCTCGCGCGATGACGCCTCCTTCGTGCTGCTGAGAATCAACAGGTTGCGCAGATGGCGCAGCAGGCCGGCCAGCAGCTGGGGCGCTTCTTTGCCCTGTTCCAGCTGCTGCGTGAGCGCGATGAGTGCGGCGGGCGCGTCGCGGTCCAGCAGCGCCTGCGCCCAGGCGATGAGCGCGTCGGACTCCACGCCGCCGAGGAGCTCGGTCACATCGGCTTCCGTGACCGTCCCCTTCACGAAGCTGGCGGCCTGGTCGAGGATGACCTCGGCGTCGCGCAGGCTGCCGTCGGAGGCGCGGGCGATCGCGTAGAGCGCGGGCTCTTCGACCGCCATCTGCTCGGTCTTGGCGATCCGCTTCAGGGCGCCGACGATCACCGCCGGCTCGATGCGCCGGAAATCGAACCGCTGGCAGCGCGAGAGGATGGTCGAGGGCACCTTGGAGGCCGCGGTGGTCGCGAAGATGAACTTTACGTGGGCGGGCGGCTCCTCCAGCGTCTTGAGGAGCGCGTTGAACGCTTCCAGGGTGAGCATGTGGACTTCGTCGATGATGTAGACGCGGAAGCTGCCGGCCGCCGGGGCGAAGGGGACGGTCTCCCGGAGGCTGCGGATCTCATCGATCCCCCGGTTGGAGGCCCCGTCGATCTCGATGACGTCGAGGCTGCTGCCCTGGGTGATCTGCGTGCAGCCAGCACACCGGTTGCACGGCTTGGCCGTCGGGCCCTGCTCGCAGTTGAGGCACTTCGCGAGGATGCGCGCCGCGGAGGTCTTCCCCACCCCGCGCTGGCCGGTGAAGAGGTAGGCCTGGGCGACGCGCTTGCCCTCGAGCGCGCGGCTGAGGGTCGTGGTCACGTGGGCCTGGCCGATGAGGTCGTCAAACGTCTGCGGCCGGTATTTGCGGGCGAGCGGGAGATAGCTCATCGAACCGTCAGGGACTGCGCCAGGCGAGCGCTCAGATCGAGCCTTGCTCAAACCACTGGAGCATCCTCTTGCCCTCTTTGTCACGGAAGATCCCGCACGCGATGAAGATGAGGTCCACCAGAGCCCAGATGCCGAACACGCCGAAGAAGGCCACCACCATCAGGATGCCCGTGCCGACTTTGCCTACGTAGAACCGGTGAGCGCCCAGCCACCCCAGGAACAGGCACAGCAGCAGGGCCACGAGCCGGGATTTTTTGGATGTGCCCTTCATCGGGACCTCCTGGTTAAAAAACACGGAGAGGGAGGGATTCGAACCCTCGGTACGGGAATTACCCCGTACAGCGGTTTAGCAAACCGCCGCACTGGACCGGGCTATGCGACCTCTCCACAAAGAGCAATCCGCTTACGCCGCGGCGGTGGCCCGGCGCAGGAGCGCGTGGCACTCGCCGGTCAGGACGTCGCGGACGACGGTCAGGCGGCGGTTGAGCCGCTCGTTGCTGGTCAGGTCCACGACGGAGCCGCACGCCCCCTGCTTGGGATCGGCGGCCCCGTAGACGAGGCGGGCGGCCCCGCTGAGCAGCACGGCCCCCACGCACATCGGGCAGGGCTCCTGCGTCACGTAGACCGTCGCTTCGGTCAGCTGATCCGTTTGGAGCGCGTTGGCCGCCTGCGTGATGGCGATGACGGCGGCGTGGGCGGTGGGGTCGCGCAGCAAATTGACCTGGTGGTGCGCGCGGGCGATCACCCGTCCCTGATGGACGATGACCGCGCCGATCGGCCGATCCCTGGAGGTGAGCGCTTGCTCGGCCTCCCGCAGGGCCTCGAGCATGTGCTGTTCGTCGGGTTTTGTCGTCATCTGGAATGGTGCGCCCAAGAGGGATCGAACCTCTAACCTTCGGCTCCGCAGGCCGACGCTCTATCCAATTGAGCTATGGGCGCGA
>JACQRE010000061.1 GCA_016206585.1 Candidatus Omnitrophota bacterium
AATGGGGACGGTTCTATTTTCCGAAAATAGAACCGTCCCCTTTTTCAGGCGGGGCGGCGGTGGGAGAGGGCGCGCAGGCCGACGAGGGCCAGGAAGGCGCACTCGGCGATCAAGTAGGCGATGAGCAGCGGCGGCAGCGGCTTGGCATGGCCGCCGGCGTAGCTGTGGAGCCCGTCGAGGTAGAAGCTGACGCCGTAGTACGTCATCAAGAGCAGGAAGAAGCCGCCGATCGTGGCCAACGCCACCCCCACCCCGTGGATCCAGCCGGCGAACCGGCCGTGCAGGATGGCCAGAAACCACAGCAAGGTGATGAGCGCCCACGTCTCCTTCGGATCCCACCCCCAGTAGCGGCCCCAGGACGCATTGGCCCAGACCGCGCCCAGCATGATGCCGCCGGCCAGCAGGACGACGCCGACTTGAATGGCGCGATACAGCAGCGTGTCCAGCGTGGCCAGCGCCGGATGCTGACCGGAACGGACCAAATGCAGCCATCCGTACACATGCGCCAATCCCATGGCCAGCGTCAGCGCGCCGTAGCTGGCCACGATCGTGAGTACATGGATCGTCAGCCACAAGTTGCTGCGCAGCACGGCGACCACCGGCGCAATGCTCGGATCCAGCGGAAGCTGGTACGCCAGATGCAGGGTGACGGCCGCCAGCGCCGAGGCCGCCAGGGCGAAATAGTGCGCGCGGTAGATCCGCTCAAAGATGAGGGCGACGGCCACCATGACGAACGGCAGCCACAGCATCGTTTCAAAGAAGTTGGACACCGGCGGCCGCCCGCCCAACACGACGCGCGCGGCAATGCCGGTCGCATGAAGGAGAAACGCCGCCCAGACCATCCCGTGACCCATCTGCGCCGTCCGCCAGGCGGGCTGTACAACGCCGCAGAGGAGAGCGAGAAAGGCCAGCACGTACAACCAGCCGGCGATCCGAAAGGGTGCTAACCGGTTGTAGAGAACCTCCAGCCGCAGGCGCCAGCTCGGCGGATACGATGACGGATTGGCACGATGCGCGTCCTTCGCAAATTGTCCCGCCGTGGCCTGCACCAGTTGCGCGTCACCGCGGGAGAACGCCGCGATCACCACTTCCCATGAATTTTTGAGGGAGGTCTCGAGCACCGGCAACCATTCGCGCGATGCCGCTGTTGACGGTGGGACCAGCCGCACGTCCTGGCGCATCAGCGCGGTGACGGCGACAAACCGGCTGTAGACATCCACGGCTTCGTTTTCCAGCACGGTCAGCTTCTCATCCCGCTGTTGTTTGGACACGATGCCGGGGAGCATCCGCATGAGCCGCTTGGTCTCAACCAACTCGTTGTACGAAACGTGTGTGGCCCGCGCGTCCACGCCGAGTTGCTCGCGCAGGGGGCCGTACGGCACCGCGATGATCTTGGCGCCGGCCCATGCCGAGGGATCGGCGGCGATGGCCAGCACCGTCGCCACCGGGTCCTGCCGGCCGAGCTGCGAAGCGCCGGTGATGAGCCACAGCGACTCCCGGGCAAAGCTGTCGAAGGGCTGCAGCCGGCCGCTGTGCTGAACCGCCAGTTGCCGCACCGCCTCGAGGTGTTGAGACGACACCACTGGGGGAGCCGGGATATCCGACGGGTCGGCGGAAGCGACGGCGCTGAAGCCGAGGCAAACGACGAGCAGACTCGCCATACCCAACCATTTTCGCAGGACGAACATGGCGATGACACCCCCGATCACGATGAGAAATCCGGCGTACACAAACGGCGTGCCCGGATCGCTGCGCACGGAGAGCACCGTGGTTTCCGGCGGGCCGGGGATGAAGCTGGATTGGTAGAAACTAAAGCCGCGATAGCGCAACGGGTTATTCATGCTGATCTGGCGCAGCAGAATGATCCCGCGCTGGGGGTCGGTGAGTTCCACGTCACTTTCAAAGCCCGCCGCCATCTGCGTGCCCGGATAGTCGATCTTGCGGAAGTCCAGCAGCTTGATCGTAAACGGCAGTGCACGCCGCGCGGGCCGATACTCGACGGTGATCGGATGCGCCCCCAGCGGCAGCTGGGCGCTGTCCCGCAACCCGACCCACGCCTGTGCGGCTGCCTTACCCTCCTGTACCATGACGTGCAGCGCCTCGGCGCGGATCGCATCGCCCCGGTTGACAAACTGCTGTGTGCGCCGCGCGCGCGGATAATGGTCGGTGATCTCCATCTCATAGCCCAGCGACGGGTGCGTATGGCGCTCTTTGGGCGCGACGGCCTCCACGATCTGCCGTTCGCCGTGCGCTCCGGTCAAGACGGCACTGAGACTGGCGTCGGGACGCCGGATGATCGCAATGGCGTGCGGGGGCAGCGCGACTGCGGCCGGGTGCCGGAAGCTGACCCGGCCGGGGATGACCTGTGTACGGCCATGGAGTGCGGGAAACTCCGGATGCAGCCCAAAGAGCAGGTGCGCGTCGGTGCCCTCCGGGCCGCTGAGCGTCAGCGCGATCGCGGGATTGTCAGGTTGGTCCGAGCGACTGATCACTCCGTCTTCCGTGATGGCCAAATCTGCGAAGTACTGCTTGAAGGTCAGCACATAGGGGCTACTCTCCAAGGCGATCGGCTCACCCAGACGTTCCGGCACCGGAATCTCGTAGGGTTGTGCGCGGCCTGGCAGGTGCACGACCACCGTCCCCCGCGGCGGATCGGACGAGCCGGCATCACCCAGCCACTGTGTGAGCTGATCCTCTGTGGCCGGCTCAAGGAACAGCACGTGCGCCTGGCCCCACCGCACGCCGAAGCGCTCCGGATTGCGCGC
>JACQRE010000063.1 GCA_016206585.1 Candidatus Omnitrophota bacterium
CCTCCTGAACAGCCCGGACTACGCCAAACGGCTCGGAGAGAACGGACGGGAGCACGTGCGGCAGAACTTCCTCGTCACCCGGCACCTGACCGACTATCTGCTCACCTTCCTCTCGCTGGATCATCCCGGCGACACGGTGTTCCTGAACGGCGCGTGAGCGATGGCGTACCCGGTGGTGATCTCCGACCTGGGCGGGGTCGTCCTGGAGTTCAACGCCGACCAAGTGGTCCACCAGATGGCCCAGCTCCTCGGCCGCTCCTTCGACGAGGTGCAGGCGGCGGTCTACGACAAAGCGCTCCTGCTGCCCTTCGAGCTGGGCCGCATCACGCCGCAGGCCTACTACGAGGGGCTCACGCGGTCGCTCAAGCTGCCGTGGACCTACGAGCAGTTCACCCGCGCGTGGAACAACATCTTCACGGAGAACCGGGACGTGATCTGGATCATGGAGCGGCTGCGCAAGCGCCACCGGCTGATCGCGCTGACCAACACGAACGCGCTGCACATCGAGCACATCAAGCGGTCATTTCCGGTGCTGGCATTCTTCGAGGACTGGGTGGCGTCGTGCGATGTGGGGCTGCGCAAGCCGGATCCGCAGATCTACGCGCTGGTACTGCAGCGGGCCGGGGTGCGGCCCGCCGACGCGGTCTACATCGACGACCGGCCCGAGCTGGTCGAGGCGGGGAAGGCGGCGGGGCTGACGGTGATCCGGTTCCAGAGCAGCGGGCAGCTGGAGCAGGAGCTGCGGGCGTCGGGGTTTAACATCTAAAAGCAGGACCCGCCGGCCCTGGCAGAGGAACCTGATCAGCGAGCTCTAACGAAGAGCACGAAGAGCGCGAAGGCCTTCAAGAAGTACGAGGAGGGCGAGGGCGATGAGGAGCAGCGCGGTCAACGCGATGCCGTTCAGGGTCGGCTGCCCGCCCATGAAGGCGGCCAGCCACGGCTTCACCGTCAGGATGAGCGACCAGAGCGTCATCACCAGCATGAACGCGGCGGGCACGGCACTCACCAGCCAGGGCCGCTTCGTCCGCTTGAGCCACACGGTGATCGTCACCAGGGTCAGGGCCGCGAGCAGCTGATTCGACGTCCCGAACAGCGTCCAGAACACCTTCCACGCCGGCACCACGCTGCCGGCCGCATCCCGCACCGTCCAGCTCATCCCCAGGGCCGGGATGGCGAGCGTGGCCAGCGTCGCGACGACACCGCCCCAGCGCCCCTTCCAGCCGGCCAGCTCCTGGAACACGTACCGGCCCAGCCGGGTCGCCACATCCAGCGTGTCGTAGATGAACGTGGCGAACGCCAGCAGCGCGAACGACCGGGCGAAGTCGCGGTTCACCCCGAAGCGCTCCACGAAGTGGCCTAACCCCTCCGCGTAGATCCGGTCCGGCGACTGCTGGGTCGCGGCACTCCCGGGGACCAGCAGCATCACCGTGGCCAGCGCGATGACCGCCACCAACCCCTCCAGCAGCATGCCCCCATAGCCCACCACGCGGCAGTCCGGCTCCTTCGCGATCTGCTTCGACGTCGTGCCGGAGCTCACGATGCCGTGGAACCCGGAGCAGGCACCGCACGCCACCGTCACGAACAGCATCGGGAACAGGGGCAGCCCCTTCTGGCTCGTCCATCCGAGAAACGCCGGATACTGCACGCGGTCTCCGCCCAGCAGGAGGCCGACGACCCCGGCGGCGAGCGTCACGTAGAGGAAGAAGCCGCCCAGATAGCCCCGCGGCTGCAGCAGGATCCACATGGGAATGATCGAGGCGATGAAACAATACGTCAGGATGATCCCGTTCCAGACCAGCTGAGGGCGGATGAGCCACGTCGCCGGCAGGGTGAGTGGCATCGCCTGGCCGTACCAGATGATCAGCCCGACGAGCGGCAGGAAGATCGCGGTCGCCACCCCCAATGGCATCCGGAGTGTATAGAGGCACAACCCCATCGCGACGGCGGCGGCCAGGTACAAGGATGATGAGGCGGCGACCGCCCCGCCGTAGGTCGGCTCGACGAACGAGCTGCTCGTCAGATCCGCGAAGGCGAGGATGACGTAGATGAGCGACAGCCAGACGAACCCCATGAAGAGCAGATGGGCGCGCGGCCCGAGATACTCGTGGAC
>JACQRE010000064.1 GCA_016206585.1 Candidatus Omnitrophota bacterium
GTTCAGCGGGCAGGACGTCGTGCGCCACGAGCTCGTCCAGGCGATCATCCAGGCGTATGAGCAGAACGGCAAACCATCCTGAATGCGGAGTTCGGAGTGCGGAATGCGGAGTAAGAACCTACTCCGAACTCCGAATTCCACACTCCGCACTCTGATGCGGCTTGTCGTAGTCAATGCGCAGAAGGAAGCTCCCGTCGACCTGCCGCGCATGCAACGGCTAGCACGGCGCGCCGTGCGCCGGCTGCGGATCCGGACGCGCGGCACGCTGGCGATCGCGTTCATCGACTCGCGGCGGATGCGCACGCTGAACAAGCGGTTCCTGCGCCACGACCGGGCCACCGACGTGCTGAGCTTCCGGTATGACCACCACGGGGCAGGGGGCGGGGGGTGGGGGACGATTGGAACGCCGATCGTGGGAGAACTCCTGATCGCGCCGCTCGAAGCGCGGCGCTATGCGGCGGCGCATGGCCTCGCCTACACGGAGGAGCTCTCGCGCTACGTCATGCACGGCCTGCTGCACTGGCTGGGACACGAGGACCGGACGAAGGCGCAGCAGCAGCGGATGCGCAGGATGGAAGACCGGCTGCTCGCGTGATGGGCATCCATACGGCGGAAGCGATTGTCTTGCGGCGCTACCCCTTCCGGGAAACGAGCGTCACACTCACGTGCCTGACCGACCAGTTCGGCAAGCTCAAGGGGCTGGTGAAGGGGCTGCGGACGCAGCCGAACAGGTACCGCAGCGCCATGGAGCCGTTGACGGTCAACCGGATCGTGTTCTACGACACGCGCACCAGCCAGCTCCATCTGATCAGCCAGTGCGACCTCGTCGATCCCCTGGAGGCGATCCAGCGCGACCTCGACGTCGCGCGGCTGGCCGCACTGTGCGTGGAGGTCGTCGACGCGGTCGTGCCCCTGGATGAGCCGCAGCCGCAGATCTACCAGCTGCTGAAGCACACGCTGGAGCGGTTGGCGGTCGGGGCGGGTCCGCTCGACACCGTGCGGATCCATTTCGTCATGCGGCTCCTGAAGCTGGCCGGCTTCCACCCCCAGCTGAATGAGTGCGCCATCTGCAGCACGCACGTGCACGCGGCCGGCTATTGGAGCGCGCGCGAGGGCGGATTGCTCTGTCCGAATTGCCTGCACCAGGATCCGCGGGCTGAAGCGGCCAGCTCGTCGACGCTGGAGACGCTGGCCGCGCTCTCGGACTCGGCCCAGCCCTTGGATCTCGATCCATCCGCGCTGACGGTCCTGCGTCAGCGGCTGGATGAGTTTTTGCGTTGGCGATTGGACAAACCCTTGAAAACATTAACCACATGACTCAGCGACAAGCGACAAGCGACAAGCAACACGGCAAGAATATTCTCCAACGTGCTGCATGTCGCATGTCGCATGTCGCTGAGGATGACGCAGGATGCCCATCATGCAACTCCAACAGCTCATTCGTACCTTAGACACGTTCTGGGAACACCGCGGGTGCATCATCGTGCAGCCCTACGACATGGAGATGGGGGCCGGCACGTTCCATCCGGCCACCTTCTTCGGCGCGCTGGGGCCGGCGCACAGCCGCGCGGCCTATGTGCAGCCCTCGCGCCGTCCCACCGATGGCCGGTACGGCGACAACCCGCTGCGCATGCAGCGCTACTACCAGTATCAGGTCCTGCTGAAGCCCACCCCCGATGACGTCCAACAGTTGTATCTCGACAGCCTCCGCGCCTGCGGCCTGAAACTGGAAGACCACGACCTGCGCTTCGTGCAGGATGACTGGGAGTCGCCGACCCTCGGCGCCTGGGGGCTCGGCTGGGAAGTCTGGCTGGACAGCCTCGAGGTGACGCAGTTCACCTATTTCCAACAGGTGGGTGGGCTCGATCTCGAGCACATCTCCTGCGAGATCACCTACGGCCTCGAGCGCATCGCGACGTACGTGCAGGGCACGTCGGACGTCTACCAGCTCGCCTACGGCCCGAAGACCTCCTATGGCGATCTGCACCTCGCGAATGAGCGGGAGGGGTCGGACTACAACTTCAACCACGCCGACGTCGCACTGCACCAGCAGCTCTTCGCCAGCTACGAGCAGGACGCGAAACGGCTGCTGGAGGCCAAGCTCCTGATGCCAGCGTACGAGCAGCTGCTGCGCTGCAGCCACACCTTCAACCTCCTCGATGCGCGCGGGGCGATCAGCCAGTCGGACCGGCCGCGGTTTGTCCTGCGCATCCGGGGCCTGGCCAAGCGCTGCGCGGAACTGTACCTGGAACGAACGACGCAGACCAGAGACATGAGACCAGAGACCAGAGACCAAAGCACATGAAACGAACGTCTGCAAGAAGGTCTCGTCGAAGCCAGTCTCCTGTCTCCGGTCTCATGTCTCATGTCTCCACGACAGCTGACTTATTGTTCGAAATCGGCACCGAAGAGCTGCCGGCCGCCTACCTCCCAAGCCTCATCGACCAGCTCGGGCGGGAGGCGGCCGCCCTCCTCCAGGCGAACCACCTGCCGTCCCGCCGGATTCAAGCCTTCGGGACCCCGCGGCGGCTCGTCCTGCTCGTCCAGGGGCTGGCCGACACCCAGCGCAAGCCGGCGGAAGAGGTCCGCGGCCCCTCGAAACAGGCCGCGTATGGCGGCGACGGCAAACCCACGCAAGCGCTCCTGGGCTTTTTGAAATCTCAGGGCGGCTCGTTCCACCAGACCAAGATCGTCGCGTCCGACAGGGGCGAGTACGTGTTCCTGGTGAAGCCGCCGGTGGCGACGCCGACCGTCAGGGTCCTGCCCACCCTACTGCCGCAGCTCATCGGCAGGCTGCGCGCGCCGAAGACGATGCGCTGGGATGGAACCGGCCTGCGGTTTGCGCGGCCGATCCGGTGGCTGCTGGCACTGTACGGCGCCGCACCGATCCGCTGCACGATCGGCCGGCTGACCAGCGCGCCGGCGACGCGGATTGGCGGCCCGCTGCGGCCCAAGACGGTTGCCGCGCCATCGATCGACGCGTACCACTCGGCACTCACACGCGCCGGCGTCATCCTCGATCACCAGGCGCGCCGGGCGGCGATCCAGGAGATGGTGAACCGTACCGCCACGTCGTTGGGCGGACGGCCCGCTCCTGAAATGCTCAGCTACGGCCTGCTCGATGAGGTGACGTCTCTGGTAGAGCAGCCGGTCGAGCTGGTCGGCTCCTTCGATCCCGCGTACCTGAGCCTGCCGCGGGAAGTGCTGCTGGCCAGCATGGCGAAGCACCAGCGGGTCTTTGCCATCGAATCATCAGGCCGGCTCCTGCCGAAGTGCCTCGCGATCCTGGACGGGAAGCCCGGCAAGCCCGGCGAGGTCCGCAAGATCGTTGAGCGGATCCTCAACGCCCGGCTCGCCGACAGCCTGCTCTTCGGGAAGGAAGACCACGCGCGGCTGCCGCTCGAGCGGATGGCGGCGGGCCTCTCCGGCATCACCTTCCACGAGCGGCTCGGCTCGATGGCGGAGAAAACGCTGCGGATGCGCGCGGTCGCCGAGCCGCTGGCCGAGGCCTGGAACCTTGCCGAGGATGAGCGCCAGGCGCTGCGCCGCGCCTGCCAGCTCGCCAAAGCGGACCTCGTCAGCACGATGGTGAAGGAGTTCCCGACGCTCCAGGGCGTGGTGGGGAAGTACTATGCGCTCGACTCCGGGGAATCCCAGGCGGTCGCGCTGGCGATCGAGGAGCACTACCTGCCGGCGGGCGACCGGCTGCCGGCCACACGGCTCGGCAGCGCCCTGGCGATCCTGGACAAGTACGAGACGCTCACCAGCTACTTCGGCCTTGGCATTATGCCCACCGGCGACCAGGACCCCTTCGGCCTGCGGCGCGCCGCGCAGGGCATCGTGGAGATCGCCTGGGCGGTCCATCGTCCCGTGCCGTTCGATCTGCTGTTCCGCGCCCGCTCGGGCCTTGAGCCGTTCCGCACCGCACCGCCCAAGGACGTCGCGGGTGCGGCGCAGCGGGTCAAGCAATACCTCCTCGAGCGACTCGACACCTTCGCCTGGCCGAACCCGGTGCCCACGCAGGATTGCATCGAGGCGGTGCTGGCCAGCCCGTGCCATGACCTGATCGATGTCATGGACCGGATCCAGAGCCTCCAGCGGCTGACGGGAAATCCCCGCCTGCTCCAGGCGGCCAAAGTCATCGAACGCACCAGGAACATCCTCAAGGGTGCGCCGCTGCGCCAACAGGAAGTCGATCCGGCCCGGCTCCGGGAGCCGCTGGAACAGCAGCTGTGGGACCGCTACTGCCAGAGCCATGAACAGGTGGCACAGCTGGCCGGGCAGAAATCGTACGAAGAGGCCACGGCGCTCTTCGGGGAGCGGTTCTTCGAGCCGCTGCACGCCTTCTTCGACAAGGTGCTGGTCAACGTCCCCGATGAATCGCTCCAGCAGAACCGGCTCGCCTTGATGCGGATGATTCACGCGTTGTATACTGATCGCATTGCCGACCTCTCGAAGCTCACCATCCTTCAACAACCACACGAGGAGCCATCACGATGAAGAGCGCCCTGCGCCGCCCGAAGACCCGCCGATTGGCCGCCCCTGCGCCGTCCAACGGCCGGGCCGGCAAGGCGAAGGCCATCTACGCGTTCGGCGGCGGGAAGGCCGACGGCCGCGCGGGCATGAAGACGCTGTTGGGCGGCAAGGGCGCGAACCTCGCCGAGATGACCAACCTGGGCGTGCCGGTCCCCCCGGGCATGACGATCACGACCGAGATGTGCAACACCTACTACGCGCTGGGCGAGCGATGGCCCCACGGCCTCGAGGCCCAGCTGCGGCAGAAAATGCGCTGGCTCGAAGGGGTCGCGAAGAAGGGGTTCGGCGATCCGAAGAACCCGCTGCTCGTCTCGGTGCGGTCCGGCTCCGCGGTCTCGATGCCCGGCATGATGGACACCATCCTGAACCTCGGCCTCAACGCCCAGACGGTGCAGGGGCTGATCGTGAAGACCGAGAACCCGCGCTTTGCCTACGACGCCTACCGCCGGTTCATCCAGATGTACGGCGACGTGGTGCTCGAGGTGGAGCACAAGCAGTTCGAGGAGATCCTCGGCAAGAAGAAGCTGAAATACGGCGCGAAGACCGACGCCGACCTCTCCGCCGACGCGCTGAAGGAGCTGGTGGCCGAGTACCGGCAGCTCGTCAAGCGCGCCAAGGGCACCGACTTCCCCGAAGATCCCTTCGAACAGCTCACCGGCGCGGTGAACGCCGTCTTCCGGTCCTGGAACAACGAGCGCGCCAAGATCTACCGGCGGCTGAACACCATCCCCCACTCGCTGGGCACCGCGGTCACCGTCCAGTCGATGGTCTTCGGCAACATGGGGAGCACCTCGCTCACCGGGGTGTGCTTCAGCCGGGACCCGAGCACCGGGGAGAACGTCTTCTACGGCGAGTACCTCGTGAACGCCCAGGGCGAGGACGTGGTTGCCGGCATCCGCACCCCCAAGCCGATCGCCGAATTGAAGCGGGAGTTCTCCAAGCTGTACCAGCAGCTTACGAAGATCTCGCAGCGGCTGGAGCGGTACTTCAAGGACATCCAGGACATGGAGTTCACGGTGGAGGAGGGCACGCTCTACATGCTCCAGACGCGGACGGGCAAGCGCACCGCCCGCGCGGCCGTCGCCATCGCCACCGACTTCGTGAAGGAGAAGCTGATCACGCGCGAGCAAGCGCTCCTGCGCGTGGACCCGGCCCAGATCGACCAGCTGCTGCACCCCACGATCGACCCGAAGGCCAAGCCCCGCGTCATCGCCAAGGGGCTGCCGGCCTCGCCCGGGGCGGCCGTCGGCAAGGTGGTGTTCAACGCCCACCGGGCCGTGGAGCTCGCCGAGGAGGCTTCCGAGCGCGTGATCCTCGTCCGCGAGGAGACCTCGCCCGAGGACATCGAGGGCATGGCGGCCGCGCAGGGGATCCTCACCGCGCGCGGCGGCATGACGTCGCACGCGGCGGTCGTGGCGCGCGGGATGGGGAAGTGCTGCGTGGCGGGCTGCAGCGACATCATCGTCCGGGAAGAGGAGAACCACTTTGAGGCCGGCGAGGCCACGGTCAAGGAGCTGGACTACATCACGCTCAATGGGACGACCGGCGAGGTGATGCTGGGCGAGGTGCCGCTGGTGCAGCCGTCGCTCACCGGCAGCTTCAAGCAGGTGTTGAGCTGGGCGGATCAGACGCGGCGGCTGCGCGTGCGCGCCAATGCGGACACGCCGCAGGATGCCAAGGTCGCGCGCGACTTCGGCGCGGAGGGCATCGGGCTGTGCCGCACCGAGCACATGTTCTTCGGGGAAGAGCGGCTGCCCGTCGTGCGCGAGATGATCCTCGCGAAGGACGCCTCCGCCCGCAAGGCCGCGCTGGCCAAACTCCTGCCGTTCCAGAAGCAGGACTTCCTCGGCATCTTCGAGGTGATGAAGGGGCTGCCGGTCACCATCCGGCTGCTGGATCCGCCGCTGCATGAGTTTCTCCCGAACACGCCGGAGGACCAGGAGCGGGTGTCGAAACAGCTCGGGATCGACGTGCGCCAGCTGCGCGAGACGGTCAACAGCCTCCACGAGTTCAACCCGATGCTCGGCCACCGCGGCTGCCGGCTCGGCATCACCTACCCGGAGATCAACGAGATGCAGGCCCAGGCGATCTTCGAGGCGGCCTGCGAGCTCGCGCGCGACGGGGTCAAGGTCGTCCCGGAAGTGATGATCCCGCTGGTCGGCCATCCCCAGGAGTTCCGCATCGCCAAGCGGACGATCGACGAAGTCGCCCGGCAGACCATGGCGCGCTACAAGGTGGCCCTCCAGTACCTCGTCGGCACCATGATCGAGGTGCCGCGCGCCGCGGTCGTGGCCGATGCGATCGCTCAAGAGGCGGAGTTCTTCAGCTTCGGCACGAACGATCTCACGCAGATGACCTTCGGGTTCTCGCGGGATGACATCGGCAAGTTCCTCCCGCACTACCTCAAAGAGCGCATCCTGCCGGCCGATCCGTTCGTCAAGCTGGACCAGGATGGCGTCGGCTCGCTCGTGCGGCTCGGGATCGAGAAGGGCCGCGCGGCGCGCAAGGGGCTGAAGGTCGGCATCTGCGGCGAGCACGGCGGAGAGCCGTCGTCCATCGACTTTTGCCACCGCGTCGGGATGGACTACGTCTCCTGCTCGCCGTACCGCGTGCCGATCGCGCGCCTCGCCGCCGCCCACGCCGCGTTGCGCGAGAAGAAATAGGGTGAGTGGCGAAGTGAAGCAAAGTGGCACAGTGAAAAACAGGTCGGAGATGCTGTCGCCGCTGCTCGGCCACCTCGCCACTTCATTTCACTTCACTTCACTTTGGTTCACTTTGCCACTCGCATGACGGACCCCATCCGGTCCTACCTCAAGGACATCAAGGAAATCCCCCTCCTCACCGCCAGGCAGGAGATCGAACTGGCGACCAAGATCCGCCGCGGCGACACCAAGGCGAGGCGCCAGATGACGCTCTCCAACCTGCGCCTCGTCATCAATATCGCCAAGCGGTACGCCCACCTCGGGGTCCCGCTCCTGGACCTCATCGAGGAAGGCAACCTCGGGCTGATGAAAGCGGTCATGAAGTACAATCCCCGGAAGGGCTTCCGCTTCTCCACGTACGGCGCCTGGTGGATCCGCCAGTACATCACCCGCGCCATCGCCAACCAGGGCAAGACGGTCCGCATCCCGGTCTACATGACGGAGCTGCTCTCCAAATTCAAACGCGTCACCGAAGAGCTCTCGCAGAAGCTCGGGCGCAAGCCCTCCCCCAGGGACCTCGCCAAGCGGATGCGGCTGCCGGTGGAGCGGGTCGAGCGGCTCCAGGAGCTGGTGACCTCCTCCCAGACCACCTCGCTCGAGACGCCCGTGGGCGAGGAGGGGGAGACGGAGATGATAGACCTCCTCCAGGATGAGACGATGACCTCTCAGCAGGAGGACATCACGCGCTTCCTGGAGCATGAGCGCATCGATAGCCTCCTAAA
>JACQRE010000066.1 GCA_016206585.1 Candidatus Omnitrophota bacterium
GCATAGCACGCGCCCTGTTCTCTGTCAAGAGTTCTCTGTCAAGAGGAAATCAGCCGGTGTGGCGCATGCCGGCGGCGATGCCGTTGATGGTCAGCGACAGCGCCCGCTCCAGCTCCCTGGGGAGGCGCTGGCCCTGTAACTGGCGGCGCCGCCTGAGGAAGCGCACTTGCAGCAGGCTGACCGGGTCCACGTAGGGGTTGCGCAGGCGGATGGAGTTTTGGAGCACGTAGTTGGCGTCCAGCAGCTCCCGCTGCTGGGTGATGGCGAGCACCGCCTTGCGGGAGCGGGCGTACTCCTGCTCGATCTCGGCGAAGATCCGCTCGCCCAGCGCCCGGGGGCGCACGAGCGAGGCGTAGCGGCGCGCGATGCGCATGTCCGCCATCCCGAGGCTCATCTGCGTGAACTCGAGCATGACGTGGAACCACGGGAACTCGGCGTACATCTGGCGCAGCTGTGCGAGCCCGTCCGGGTGGGCGCGCACGAACTCCTCCACCGCCCAGCCGAACGGAAACCAGCTCGGCAGCAGCTGCCGGCTCTGGTCCCAGCTGAAGACCCACGGGATCGCCCGGAGGTCCTCGATGCGGTTCGATGCGCTGCGCCGCGCGGGCCGCGAGCCGATGCGGAACTCGTTGATGGCGTCGATGGGGGTCGACTGCTCGAAGTACCGCACGAACGACGGGTCGTTGTAGAGCGCCTGCCGGTAGCGGGACCACGCCGCCCGGGAGAGCTCCTCGACCGTCTGCTCCCAGACCGCCAGCCTGACGGGCGGCTTGGGCTCGATGAGGGTGGCCTCCAGGACGGCGGAAAGGGCCAGCTCCAGGTTGCGGGCGGCCATGAGCGGGTTGGCGTACTTCGCCGCGATCACCTCGCCCTGCTCCGTGATCTTGATGCGCCCCTCGAGCGTGCCGCGGGGCTGTGCCAGGATCGCCTGGTGGAGCGGCCCGCCGCCGCGGCCGATCGTGCCGCCGCGGCCGTGGAAGAGCCGCAGCCGGATGCGGTGGGCCTTGGCCACGGCATGGAGGCGGCGCTGCGCCTGGTAGAGCCCCCAGTTGGCGGTGAAGAAGCCGCCGTCTTTGTTCGAGTCGGAGTAGCCAAGCTGGATCTCCTGGAAATTGCCGCGGGCTTTGAGGTAGTTGCGGTACGCGGGGTGCGTGTAGAGGCTCGCCATGATCTCGTGGGCGCGGCGCAGGTCGTCGATCCCCTCGAAGAGCGGCACGATGTTGACCCCGCTCCACCAGCCGCGGGTGGTGCGGCGGAAGAGGTCGGTCTGCTGGAAGAACCACAGCACCGTGAGCACGTCGCTCGGCTCGTGGGTCATGCTGATGATGTAGCCGTCGACCGCCTCGGCGTCGACGTGCTCGAGGTACTCGGCCATCACCTGGAAGGTGCGGATGACCTCGCGGGTCTCCGGCGAGCCGCTCTTGAGCAGCTCGACGTAGCGCGGCTGGGCCAGGAGCTGATCGAGCAGCGCGCGCCGAGCGCCCTCGGACATCGTGCGCAGGTCGTCCCCGGACAGTTCATGGAGGCGCGCGAGCTCAGCGAAGGCGTCGAGGTGGCGCTGGCTGTGGTCGCGCACGTCCAGCCGGGTGAAGACGAAGCCGAAGAGCGTGATCTGGAGAGCCAGCTTTGCCACCTCGCGCTGGGCCACGAGGTCGGCGCGGTGCGCGCCGAGGCTGCGCTGGATCAACTGCACCTCCTGGAGAAACTCCTGCGCGGCCGGGTAGCCGTCCTGCGCGTCGGAGGCGTGCCGGAACATCTGGCGCAGGCGGTAGATCATGATCGCGAGCTTCTGCCGGTAGGGCTGGTGCGGGAACTTCGCGTCGAGCGACTCGACGAGCGCCGGGAATGCCCGGCGGTCGTTCGCCAGCGACCGCAGGAACGACTTGGGGATGCGGCACAGCTGGTCCGACTGGGTGAGCTGCTCCTGCAGATGCTCCAGCGAGTCGAGGTACTTGACCAGGATCGCCTGCCGGTAGCGCAGGAGCGCCCAGCGCAGCGATTCGTGGGTCACGTTGGGGTTGCCGTCCTTGTCGCCGCCGATCCAGCTGCCAAAGCGGATCAGGCTGGAGAGCGGGATCGAGCGGCCGTAGACCCGCTTCACCTCGCTGCGGAAGGCCAGGATGACGTCCGCCAGCGCGTCATAGAGAACGGAGGACAGGTAGTAGAGCCCCTGCTCCACCTCGTCCTGGATGGTGGGCCGGTCCGGCCGCAGCTCATCCGTCTGCCAGAGGCTGGTGATCTGCTCGAGCAGCTCCTCGGCGATGTCGCGCTCCTCTTTGGGCACGGGGTCGAGCCGCTGCCGCCTGGTGAGCAGGTCCCAGATCGCGCGGTGCTTGGTGAGGATGGTCGGGGGGAGCGCTTGGGTCGGGTGCGCGGTGAGCACGAACACGATGGAGAGATCCGCCGCCCGCTTGGCCAGCGCGTCATACGGCACGCCCGCCGCGTGGAGGCGGTGCACGACGTCCTCGATGGAGCCCCGCTGGGGGTGGGATCCCGGCAGCGACTCGTAGTGGCGCTTGCGGCGCAGGCGGTGGTTCTCCTCGGCGAGGTTCACGAGCTGGAAATAGACCGAGAAGGCGCGGATGATCTTCTCGGCGGCGGCCAGCGGCAGCTGCTCGAGGAGGCGGCGCAGCGTCGCGTCGCGGCTGATCCGTC
Organism: Candidatus Omnitrophota bacterium; assembly: GCA_016206585.1. Taxonomy (GTDB): domain Bacteria; phylum Omnitrophota; class Gorgyraeia; order Aquiviventales; family Aquiviventaceae; genus JACQRE01. The sequence continues at coordinate 2,656 of JACQRE010000066.1, forward strand.
CATGGCGCCGCAGCCGGATGGCGAGCTTGCGGATGCGCTCCTCGACGTCGAAGAGCGGGCGGCCCTCCTGATGGATGAGGACCTGGCCCAGCAGGTCGCCGAGGAAGTGGACCTCGCGGCGCAGGGGGGCGAGTTTTTCCTGTTGCGACTCTACAGAGCTACTCATTGCATCGTTCAGCGACAAGCGACAAGCGACATGCAACACTCCAAAAAACATTGTTCTCTTGACGTGCTGCTTGTTGCTTGTTGCTTGTTGCTAAGGCGGTCCTGTTCATGTTCCTTGTTCCAATTGGGCCAGGATCGCAGAGTAGTCGAGGTCGGCGCGGCCGGCGGCCTCGGACTGGGCGAAGAGCGCTTCGATCGCTTGGGTGACCGGCAGTGCGGCGTTGACCTCGCCGGCCAGCTCGCCCATCAACCGCAAATCCTTGTGCATGTGTTTCAGCGCAAAGTGGGTGGCGAACTCCCGCTTGATCATCCCCGCCCCTTTGGTCTGATACCACGGCGAGCGGAACGTGCTCGCTTCCAACACCTCGAGATACCGTTTGGGATCCAGCCCCGCGCGTTGGACGAGTAGCAGCCCCTCGGCGAACCCGGCGGCCAGGTGGGCCAGCATCAGGTTTGTCGCGAGCTTCAGCGCGGAGCCCATCCCCACCCCGCCGGCGAGGATGATCGTCTTGCCCATCGTCGAGAGGACGGGGCGGCAGCGCTCCAGCGTCGAGGGCAGCCCGCCGGCGAGGATGACGAGCGTCCCCTCGGTGGCCGGCCCCTTGGAGCCCACAACCGGCGCGTCCAGGAACTCGGCTTGCTTCGTCGTCATCGCCCCGGCCAATTTCCGGGACGTGGCCGGCGAGACGGTGCTCATGTCGACGAGGACCGCGCCGGATTTGATGCCGTCGAGCACGCCGTCAGGTCCCAGCACCACCGCCTCGACGTCCGTCGGCTGGGACACCATCGTGATGACGACGTCGGCCTCCGCCGCGACGTGCGCCGGGCTCTTGCCGGACTTCGCGCCCACGCGCAGGAGCGGCTCCACCTTCGCGGCGGTGCGGTTCCACACCGTCAGCGGGAACCCGGCTCTGGCAATGTGGGCGGCCATGGGGGCGCCCATGGTGCCAAGGCCGAGGAAGCCGATGCGCGGGCCGTTCGACGAGGCCATAAGTCAGTGAGATGTCGACGGAGCGGGTTCGAGCCGGTCCAGCAGGCTGAACACTTTGGGGTAGCCGGTCAGGCGCAGCCAGCCCATGCCGAGGAGGCTCGTGATGACCGCGGACTCGAAGAGCGGCTGGGGATTGCGCACGAAGGCGCTGATCAATCCGAACACAACCGGCGTCTCCAGCAGGGCGAGGCAGACGAGGATGGCGGCTTGAAGTTTGTCCCCCAGCGCTCCGCGCTCTCCGCCGGAGAGCTGGGCCACCGCTGTGGGAGTCAGGCGCTGCGACACGCCGCCGACGACGGTGTGGAACCACCACCAGGCCAGGCCGTACAGCAGCGTCGAGAGCACGACCAGCGGCAGGACGAGGAAGCCGGCGTCCTGCGTGGAGGCGGGCGCGCGCGCCAGCACCAGGATCTTGATGGTCCAGTAGATCCCGATGGCACCCAGCATGGCCACCCAGAGGATGTTCAGGGTCATCTTGCGTTGAGCGAGCGGGGGCTTCGCCAACATGGCACGGGTAGCATACTGGCTCGTCGAGGGGGTGTCAACGTGCCGATATCAGATATCAGCGAGTGGCTATCTGATCTCGGAAGAGGTAGGCGAGGGCGAGCGCGGCGTAGGCAGTGCCGGAGACGCCCAGCCCGATGGCCGCCCACCGCTGGGGGCAGAGCCGCCGGTCGAGATGGCGCGGGAGGAGGCGGTGGTTGAGCAGGTAGAGGAACACCGCGAAGGAGACGGTGCCCAGAAAGCCGATGAGCGCTGAGAGCAGGATGAGCGGGCCCGGCTCGCTGAAGAGCATGGTCACACAGGTGACCACCGTGCCGATCACGAGGCAGATGAGGTACCACCGCTTGACCGACCAGCGGCGGGCCGAGGGGAAGAAGCTGAGGAGGCAGTCGGTATGGATGCGCGCCACCGCGTCGGCGGTCGCCATCCACGTGTCGGAGAGGAACGCCGCCGCGACGATGAGGAACAGCATCCGGCCGGGAGCACCCCAACTGAGCTCGAAGAACCGGCTCTGGACGACGGCCAGCTCGTATTTGTCCGGCAGCAGCCCCTGCGGGTGCAGCACCGCGTAGGCCAGCAGGCACGTCATCAGCGTCGTGACGATGTTCCCGATGATGCCGACCGCGCTGTCCACCATGAGGAACCGCCGCCACATCGGCAGGGCGGCGGAGGCATCGGACGGGACCGCGCCGGCTTCGAACTCCACCTCGTGCCGCCCGCGGAGCCCCTCGACATGGCCCATGCGGCTGGCCATCCCGGCACCCTTTTCCCGCAGCCAGTAGGAGTAGAACAGCGTCCAGAACCCGCCAAGCCCGGCGAAGGTGATCGCGGTCAGCAGCTTCGTCGCGTCGGCCGGGTCCCAGGGCCTGGGCGGCGGCCACTGCGGCACGATGAGTCCCCGGGTAAAGGAGGGCAGTTGAGCGAGGACGGCCGGGTGGCTGCAGGCGATGACCAACCCGACGAGGGTGACGACCGCCACGACCTCCATGAACCGCTCTACGACGGTGTAGACGACGCGGCTGAACACGAGCGCGACGAAGAACACCGCGATGGAGCTGTACGCCCAGAATAATCTCTGGCTCCGCTCATCCCAGCCGACCGGAAAATGGGTGAGGGGGGCGAGGGCAGTGCCGCCGCCCGAGGCAAACGACCCGAACCACAGGAACGAGAGCGCCAACAGCACCCACAAGACCAGCGC
>JACQRE010000003.1 GCA_016206585.1 Candidatus Omnitrophota bacterium
GAACCTGGCGTGCGCGGAAGGCCATCCGCCGGCCGTGATGGACATGTCCTTCGCGAACCCGGCGCTGTCCGCCGAGTACCTCACGACGCAGGCGCTCCGCCTGGCCCCGCACGTCTATCCCGTGCCGAAGGAGATCGACCGGAAGATCGCCCAACTGAAGCTGGCGGCCATCGGGGTGACCATCGACCGGCTCACCCCGGAGCAGCAGCAGTATCTGTCGAGTTGGGAACTGGGGACATAAGCTTAGCGACAAGCGACAGGCAACAAGCAACACGGAAATAATAATCCCGGAAAGCCGATCGGCTCGCCGGGATTATTTTTTTGAAGTGTTGCTTGTCGCTTGTTGCTTGTCGCTAAGGATTCCTTCGCAATACTTTTAAGGACCACCACACGGCGATGAGGTGGGGCGCCCAGACCGCGAGGAGCGGCGGGATGCCGAGGATCCCCTTCTTGCCAGCACCCTCACCCAATCCCACCCCGAAGTAGTAGAGCAGCCCCCACGCCAGGCTGATCCCCAGCCCGCGGAGATTGCCGCGCAGCTGCAGCTGTGTCGATCCCGCGAAGGCGAGCAGGCACATCACCAGGTTCATCAGCGGCAGCGTCAGCTTCGCGTCGAGCTCCACCGTGTAGCGGCGCACGTTCGTCATCCCCATCTGTTTCAGGCGCGTGATGAGCAGGCGCAGCTGCCCGTAGCGCATCGTTTCAGGATGCGCGTTGGGTTGGGCAAAGGCTTCAGGGGTCACCGGGTAGCTGAGCAGCCGCTCGACAAACGGCTCCGGGTCACCCTGCAAGGCGCCCCGCGGGCCGACGCGGTAGATCGTGCCGTAGAGCAGGAGCCAGCCGTGCCTCGTCGAGACCGCGCGCTTGGCGTAGAGGCTCTTGACCGGGCGGTTGCGCCGGTCGTGCTCCAGCACGGTCAGGTCCTGCAGCTCCCGGTTCTTCAGATCGAGCCGCCGCGCGTGGTAGAGGCGGTTGAACGCGTCCATCGTCGCTACATTCTCCATCGGCTCCGCCGACGTCCGTCCGCGGAACACCTCCTGCCGCAGCCGTTCATAGGTGGCCGACGTGTCCGGCACCACCCGGTCGTTCACGAGGAAGACGCAGAGGCTCGCCAGCCAGCCGACGAAGAGGAAGGGCACGCTGGCCCGCAGCAGGCTCGTACCGCTGGCGTTCATGGCCAGCAGCTCCTGGTGGCGGGAGAGCCGACTGGCGACGAAGGCGGCGGAAAGCAGCAGGGCCAGCGGCGAGGCCTTGACGAACACCAGCGGCAGGAAGTTGAGGTAGTACTGGACGACGATGTCGGCCGGGATGCGGTAGCGGAGGATCTCATCGAGGTGCTCGAAGAGGTCGATCAGGCAGCTCATGAAGAGGAAGACGACGAGACACCAGATCCACACGGGAAGCAGCTGCCGTACGGCGTAGCGATCTAAGATACGCATGGCGAAGAGAGTTCGGAGTGCGGAGTGCGGAGTGCGGAGTAAAGCGCTTTGACTCCGAACTCCGAACTCCGAACTCCGCACTGCGTCTGGTTGTTCCTCATCGACGGACGGCGCGCAGGACCATCACGCTGCTGACCGCGCCCCCCACCAGGTTGGGCAGCCACATCGCCATCGCCGGGCTGAGCCAGCCTTTCAGCGCCAGGGCGTTGGTGCCGATCATGCCGAGGTAGTACGAGACGAAGACCGTCAGCACCCATAGGAAGCTCGTCAACCGCTCGTGGTGGTGGAGCCGCAGCCCGAACGCGAGCCCGAACAGCACGAACACCAGCACCGCGTACGACGAGGCGATCTTCCGGTGCAGCTCGAGGCTGACCGGCAGCGTCTCGATCCCCTCGGCGGAGAGGCGCTGCCGCTGGGCCATCAGCTCCTTGAAGGTGAGCTCGCGCAGCTTCTTGCCGATCCGCTCCGGATCCTGCTGGTCGGAGCGGAGCGTCATGGCGTACGTCGTGAAGGTCACCTTGTAGAAGGTGCCGGGGCGCAGGGGATCCCACTCGTCCACCGTGCCGTCGTAGAGCCGCAGCTGCACCCCGCGCTTGCTCGGCAGCCGCTCGAACTCACCCCGGTCGGCGATGATCGTGCGGGTGGGCCCGTTGGGCTGCGGCTCGTAGATGCGCACGTTGTCCAGCTTCTGCCCGTCGACGTGGTAGACAAAAATGATGTAGGGCGGGAAGTCCTTGATGAAGGTGCCGGCTTCCAGGTAGGCGGTGGGCTGCTTGACGCCGATCGCCTTCAGCTGGCGGCGGAACGCCAGGTGCGAGGCCGGGACGACCCGGTCGTTCACGATGAGGAGGAGCGTGCTGACGACCAGCCCCACGAGGACCATCGGGAACACGAGGCGGATCGGCGCCACCCCGGCGGCGCGCATGGCGATCAGCTCGTAATCGGCGCTCAGCCGGCCGAAGGCCAGGATCATGGAGATCAGGCACGCCATCGGGACGGTGAAGCTGAGCATGTACGGACTGAGGTAGATCATCAGCCGCAGGACGTCGAAGGGGCTCACCCCCTTCGCGACGACCAGCTCGGCGAACTTGATGATGTTGCCGACGAGCAGCACCGCGGTCAGCCCACCCATCGTGACAAAGAACGGGGAGGCGTGTTCCCGCAGGATATACGCGCGAAGGATTCTCATGAGAGGGATGTTCGTGCCGCCGTGAGGACAAAGACGCGGAGGGCTCCCGCGCGCCGCAGCGCCTCGGCACAGGCCTGGGCGGTGGCACCGCTCGTCAGCACGTCGTCCACCAGGAGCAGGCAGCGCCCGCGCACCGCCTGGGGGTTGGCGGCGAAGGCGCCGCGGACGTTGCGCCGCCTGGCGCGGCCTTGGAGGCGTGTTTGCGTCGCCGTCCAGCGGATCCGCCGGAGGGCGCGCGGCAGGCACGGCCGGCACAGCGAACGGGCCAGGCCGCCGGCGAGCTGCTCCACCGGGTCGAAGCCTCGCAGCCGCCGCTTGAGCCAGTGCAGGGGAACCGGCACGACCGCGTCGATGTCGTCCAGCGGTAGCGAGGCGTGTGCCGCGGCGGCCATCTCCTCCACGAGCCGGCGGCCGATCCGCCAGCGGTGGTGGTACTTGAACTGCTGGACCGCCTCCGCCGCGCACCCGGCGTAGCGCCATGGCGCCCGCGCCATCTCATACGCGGGCGGGCTGTTGCGGCAGGCGCGGCACCACAGGAGGGCATCGAAGGCGCCGGGCAGCTCTTTCCCGCAGGCAGCACACACCGGCGGGCCGTTGCGCGGGCACGCCTGCTCGCACCCGCCGCACAGGGGGCGGGTCGAATCAGGCAGAGGCGTGCGGCAGAGCAGGCACGCGGGGGGGTAGAGCAAATTCGTCAGAATGGCGTGAGGATACACCGCGGCAGCATAACATGCGCCCCCGACGGTGTCAACGCACGGAACCGACCATACCACACGTAGCAACAAGCGACAACTGGTGGAACCAATTCCTTCGCGACAAGCAACAGTAGTGGCGGATGGCCGGGCACTTCGGGTACAATGCGTAGGCGATGAAACCGGCACGATGGAAATGGGTCAAGTTCGGAGGGTTGGTGGGCGGTCTGGCGGCGGTCGTCGTCACGCTGCGGATCCTCAGGGTGGACTGGTCCGACCTGACGCCGGAGCAGGTGCGCTCGACCATCCGGTCGTTCGGGTGGTGGTCGCCACTGGTCTATGTGCTGGCGTTTGCGCAGCCCCTCATCCCGCTGCCGGGCAGCATCATGGCCATGGCCGGCGGCCTGCTCTTTGGCGTGGCCGGCGGATTTGTCGCGGCGTGGGTGGCGGCGATGGTCCGGGGCTGCGGCCAGTTCCTCCTGGCCAGAATCTTCGGCCGGGAGGCGATTGAGACGCTGCTGCACGGGCGGCTCGCCACCTGGCATGAGCGCATCGGACGCAACGGGTTCCAGGCGGTCTTCTGGATCCGCGTGCTGCCGAACGTCCCGTTCGACATCCAGAACTTCGGCCTCGGATTTTCCCGCGTGCCGTTCCGCACGTTCACCCTAGCCACCTGTCTCGGGCTCATCCCGGGCCTCCTCGTCTGGGTGTATCTCGGCCACACCCTGACCGACAGCGCCCAACTCTGGAAGATTGGCATCGCCCTGCTGGGTGTCACAGCGCTCTGGGCGCTCCAGCATCACTACCGGAACCGGCGCGTCCGTGTCTCATCGTAACCGGCTGGCGATGGCCCTCGCCGGCGCGCTGATCGCTGTGGGGCTCGCCGGCTGCACCGCACACGGGACGGCCTCCTCCATGCCACCAACCATGTCGACGCCCAACCGGCTCATCCACGAGAAGAGCCCGTACCTGCTGCAGCACGCCCACAACCCGGTCGACTGGTACCCGTGGGGCGAGGAGGCGCTCGCCAGGGCCGTGCAGGAGCAGAAGCCGATCTTCCTCTCGATCGGCTACTCGACCTGCCACTGGTGCCACGTCATGGAGCGGGAGTCCTTCGAGAGCCCGGAGATCGCTGAGCTGCTCAACCGGTGGTTCGTCTGCATCAAGGTGGACCGCGAGGAGCACCCGGATCTCGACCAGGTCTACATGACCGCGGTCACCGCGATGACCGGGCAGGGCGGCTGGCCGCTCACCGTCGTGCTCACGCCGGAGCGCAAGCCGTTCTTCGGCGGCACCTACTTCCCGCCCGAGCGCCGGTGGAACCGTCCCGGCATGAAGGAGCTGCTGCCCGCGATCGCCGAGGCCTGGCAGCAGCGGCGGGATGAGCTCCTCAGCTCCGCCGAGCGGCTGACCGCCTCGCTCAGCGAGGCGCTGGCCGCCACGCCAACCTCAGGCGCGATCGCCCCGGCCCTGCTGGACGCGGCGTTCCATCAGGCCGCGGACGCCTTTGACGCCTCGAGCGGCGGATTCGGCGAGGCGCCCAAGTTCCCGCGCAGCCATGAGCTCTCCTTCCTCCTGCGGTACTGGCGCCGCACCGGCACGGCCCAGGCGCTGGAGATGGTGACGGCGACCCTCGACCATCTGGCCCGCGGCGGCATCCGCGACCATCTCGGCGGCGGGTTCCACCGCTACTCGACCGACGCCCAATGGCTAGTCCCGCATTTCGAGAAGATGCACTATGACCAAGCACTCCTCGCGACCACCTACCTGGAGGCGTACCGGATCACGCGGAGGGACGAGTATGCGGCCGTGGCGCGCGAGATCTTCGAGTACGTGCTGCGCGACCTCACGGATTCCCGCGGCGGATTCTATTCCGCCGAGGATGCGGACAGCGAGGGGGAGGAAGGGAAGTGCTACGTCTGGACGCTGGAGGAGATCCTCCCCGTCCTCGGGCCTGAAGACGGGGAGCGGTTCACCCGCTTCTACGGTGTCGCCGCCGGCGGCCACTTTGAGCACGGCGCGAGCATCCTGCACATCGAGCAGCCGCTGGACGCGTTCGCGAAGCTCGAGGGGCTCGAGGCCGCACCGCTGGCTCAGCGGCTGGCGGAGGGCCGCGCGATGCTGCTCGCGGTCCGGAATCGGCGGGTCCGTCCGCATCGGGACGACAAGATCCTGACGTCGTGGAACGGCCTGATGATCGCCGCCCTAGCCTACGGGGCTGCGACGCTGGAGGAGCCCCACTACCTCCAGGCGGCCGGGCGCGCGGCGGAGTTCATCCTGGAGGCGCTGCAGCGGGACGGCCGGCTCCTGCGCCGCTTCCGCGACGGCGAGGCCCGCTTCGCCGGCACGCTGGAGGACTACGCGTTCTTCAGCCACGGGCTGCTGGAGCTGTACGAAGCGGGCGGCGATGCGCGGTGGCTGGCCGAGGCGAAGCGGCTCGCGATGCAGATGGTCGAACAGTTCCGGGACGAGCAAGACGGTGGGTTCTTCCTCCGCGGCCGGGACGAGGTGCGGCTCATTCTCCAGGCGAAGGAGGTCTACGACGGGGCGACACCCGCCGGCGGCTCGGTGGCCGCCTGCGTCCTGCTGCGGCTGGGCCGGCTGACCGCCGATGCGGCGATGGAAGGGCGCGCCCGTCAGGCGCTGGAGCGGGCGGCGGGGCATCTGGCGCAAGCGCCCTTCGGCTCGCCGGTCATGCTCGGCGCGGCCGATTTCGCCCTGGGACCGACGCAAGAGATCGTGATCGCCGGTGACCCGCAGTCGGCCGACACCGCCGCCCTGCTGCGCCAGGTGCATGGACGGTTCCTGCCGCGCGCCGTCCTCGCGGTGCATCCCCCGGGGCCGGCGGGCGCTTCGATCGAAGCGCTGGCACCCTACGTCAAGGCGCAGGGCATGCTGCGCGGCCAGGCGACCGCCTATGTCTGCGAACAGTTCATCTGCAAGCTGCCGACGAGCGATCCGGACCGGCTCGCCCAGCTGCTCCAAGAGCCATAGGAGCTCGTAGACCACATCCCCCCCGTGTGAGAGAATAACCCTACCAACAGGAGGTGCGCGATGGCGCGAATGGGATCGTTGTCAGCGGTGGCCGAGCGTTCACGGGCGAAGGCGGATCAGCCGTGGCAGGACACGGACGTGGCCCGGGTGGCCTATGCGCTGTTCCTGCGGCGCGGCGGCGTCCACGGTCACGATCAAGAGGATTGGTTTGAAGCCGAGCGCCTGGTGCGCGAGCGCCGCGGCCAGGCTTCCGGCCGTCGGAGCGCAGGCTCGCAGTGAGCCGTCCGCGTATTGCCCCAACCCGTCTCTCCCAGGTATACTCCTCTGATTGGTGATGAAATTACTGGTGACGGGTGGGACGGGGTTCATCGGCTCGACGCTGTGCCAGACGCTGGCCCAGCACGGACACGACCTCCTGGTTGTGAGCCGCAGCCCGCATCCCCCCCAGCCGAATCGCCGCGTCATCTCCTGGGACGATGTGGAGCGTCAGGGCATGCTGGGCGAGATGGACGGCGTCGTGCACCTGGCCGGCGAATCGATCGCCGGCAAGCCGTGGACGCCGAAGCAGAAGGCGCTCATCCGTGACAGCCGCGTGCAGACGACGCGCCGTCTCGTGCGGACCATGGCGGCATCGGTGAAGAAGCCGGCGGTGCTGGTCAGCGCCTCGGCGGTCGGCTACTACGGCCCGCGCGGCGAGGAGCCGTTGACCGAGTCGGACCCTCCCGGCGAGGGGTTTCTGGCCCAGGTGTGCCGGGAGTGGGAAGGCGAAGCGCAGCAGGCCGAAGGCCTCGGCATCCGCGTGGTGCGGCTGCGCCTCGGAATCGTGCTGGCCCCGGCCGGCGGCGCGTTGGCCAAAATGGCGCCGCCGTTTCGCGCATTCGTCGGCGGACCGCTGGGCAGCGGGCGTCAGTGGATGTCCTGGATCCATCGCGAGGATGTGATCGGCCTGATCGAGTGGTCGTTGACGCATCCGGACTGCGCCGGAGCGATCAACGCCACGGCGCCCAATCCGGTCACGATGCGGGAGTTCTGCCGCGCGCTGGGGCAGGCGCTGCGCCGGCCCTCCTGGGCCCCGGTCCCCGCCCCGGTGCTGCGGCTGCTGCTCGGAGAGATGGCCCAGATGCTGTTGACCGGTCAACGGGTGATCCCGCAGGGCGCGCGGCGCGCCGGCTATGCCTTCCGGTACCCGGACCTGGCCGACGCGCTGGCCGTATGCGTGTGATGAGTGACGAGTGATGAGTGAGGCGCTGAGAGGCCGGATCCATCAGATCACGAGCCATCCCACCGTGCGGACGGCCGCGCTTGCGGCCGTCCTGTGGGCGCTCCATCAGCCCGCCCTGCCGGCCGCCGCAGCGGACGGAGAACAGCTGGCGGCGACGCGGACGATGATCATCATGCTCACCGTCGTCGGCGCGCTGCTGATCGGCGTCCTCCTCTACCAGCTCTCCCAGCGGACGAGCCAGGTCAAATTCAAGGAAGAGGAGGTGAGGCGCAAGGGCGGCCCTTCGCGCACGCCGGGGCCGGTGGATATGACCGCGGCCCTGGCGAAGGAGCTCAGCCGCCTGCCGGTGGCCCCCGAGCAGCGCCAGGACGTCGCCCGGTCGGTCAACGACATCATCCGCCGCGCGGTGGACGAGCGGGTCGAGAACGTCCGGAAAGAAGTCAACGACCAGTACGGCAAGACGCTCGAGGAGCAGCGCCGTACTACCGCCACCCTCCAGCGGAAGTACCAGGACACCCTCGCCGAGAAGAAGCAGACGGTCTCGGTGCTGGAGAGCATCGCCGAGGGGCTCGTGGTCGTCAACAACAAGGGCGAAGTGGTCATGATGAACCCGGCGGCGGAAAAGCTCCTCGCCGTCAACCAGAAAGAGCGCATCGGCAAGCCGCTGATGGACGAGATCAAGGAAGGCCAGATGGTCTCCATGGCGCAGGGGGCGAACGAGGACCGGGAGATCGTCCTCAACGCGAAGGAGGACAGCACCAAGAAGGTCCTCCGGGCGAGCAACGCGATGATCACCGACGAGGACGGCCGCACGGTCGGCATGGTGGCCGTCCTAAGCGACGTGACGAAGCAGCGCGAGCTCGACCAGATGAAGTCCGAGTTCGTCTCCAAAGTCAGCCACGAGCTGCGCACGCCGCTCATCGCCATGCAGCACGCGCTCTCGATTCTGGCCGACGGCGTGGCGGGGCCGCTCAGCGAGGAGCAGAAGAAGTTCGTCACCCTCAGCACCCGCAACCTCCAGCGCCTCAACAACCTCATCAACGA
>JACQRE010000068.1 GCA_016206585.1 Candidatus Omnitrophota bacterium
AGGTAGAGCTGTGTCTTGCACACGACCGGGATTTCGTTGAGGCGCTGGAGGTGCTGAAAGACCCCTTCATCATAGGGCTGGATGACATGAACGGTTCCCCCAAACTCAATCCGCTCGAGTTGAAGCGCATGAAGCAGGTCATCGGAGAGCGGATCCGTCAGGTAGACATGGACATCGGTGAGCCGGGTAAATGGCGCTACCAGTGAGTCCCCCGCGTGCAGGGTGAAGGCGCACGCCAGATGGCGCTCCTTGGCGACGTTGGCGACGTGGGCCGTGGCCGCGGCAGGATCTTTGACCCCCGTGTAGAAACTCTGTACCGCGGCCGGGTCGATTCGATACTGCTGTGCCCAGGTATCGAGGAGTGCCCCAGGTTCTCGGAGGCGCACCTGCTTGCGCTCCTGGGTCAGGAATCCCTGCTGGAGCAGCTTCTGGGCGACCTTATAGGCGTGTCCTACACTCACCGCGGAGGCGGCTGCGAGCTTGACGATCTCCCAGGCCTTTCGATGCTCCTCTAGCAGGGTGCGGATGACCCGGGTCGCTTTCGGGCTAAAGAGCCGGCGCAGCTCTCCCGGAGGGCGGCTCACGTGCGCGTGAGCCGTTTTCTCAATGTAGAGCTCCCCCAGATTGAGCCAGCAGTTTCCCGCAAGATCCAGGACGCCAACCCCAGCCTCTTTGGCCAGGCGCACACCCCGCTCGGAGAGGGCATCGGTCACCACGACCGGGTAGCCTCTCTGGGATTTGCAGGCCCACTGAAGCACCTGAAAGGCTTGGAGGAGGCTCGAGGGGTAGCCGGGGACTGTGACCTCGATCAACAGCCGCCTCATCTTGCCTCCTACGGTGAACTCCGCGATGAGATCCGGGCCACGCATCCCCCCATCCGTGGCCCGGTGAGGCCCAGGCCGGACCTTCACGTGGGCCCGGGGCAGCGTCGCTCGAAGCAGCTCAGGGACTCTCTGTTGGAGCTGAAGTTCGTTCATGTGATTCTACTATTATGCCTTATTCACTATTTGGTGAATGCTCTCATTTAAGAGAATATCACTTCGGGCTCCTGTTGTCAACTTCAGGAGGTTACCGGGATCCTCTAGAGGCCCCCTGCTCCTTGTCGAATGCCCGACGGGACAGGTATACTTTTCTGGTGCCATGAAACCGCCCATCCCGCACGCGAAGGAGCTGCTGGTCGTCGATGACGAGCCCATGCTCTGCCGGACGCTGAGCGCGCTCTTCACGGAGCGGGGCTTCCACGTCACCACCGCCGGCACCGGCCACGAGGCGCTCGAGAAGCTCCACCAGGTGCGCGCCGACGTCGTCCTGCTGGACCTGCGGCTGCCGGATTCCTCCGGGCTGCAGATCCTCTCCCAGATCAAGGCGCGGTTTCCCGACCTGCGGGTCATCATGATCAGCGCGTACGGGGATGCGCCGACCATCCAGGAAGCGAAGATCCGGGGGGCCAGCGACTACCTCGCCAAGCCGTTTGAGTTCGACCACTGCTTCTACGCGGCGATGGGGCTGGAGGCGGTGGACCTGTCGGCCGCGCAGCCGCAGGCCGACGCCCTGGCCCGCATGCCGGCAGGGCTGGCGCAGCAGCACCATGCGCTCCCGCTGGCGTGGGACGGCCGGACGCTGCGGGTGGCGATGGCGGATCCGCTGGACGCCGCCCGCCTCGGGGAGCTGAAGGCGCAGCTCGGCTGTGAGATCCAGCCGCTGGCGGTCGTTGGCGGCAACCTCGCGGCCGCCATTCGTCAGGGCTACGCCGCCGCCCCCTCGAGCCAGCCGCCGGCTCACACGCTGCCAGCCGTCGAGGACCGCGAGGAGGCTACTCGCCTCGTCCAGGACCTCGTGCGACACGCCAAGGCCGAGCGCGCCACCGACGTGCACCTCGGCAGCGACCCGCACGGCCCCTGGATCCGCGAGCGGATCGACGGGATCTTGTATGACATCCCGCCGTCACCCGTGTTCACGACCCACTACCAGGACGTCGTGTCGCACCTGAAGGCGCTGGCCCGCCTCGAGCTCGGGCAGCACCGGCTGCCGCAGCACGGGCGGGCCATCGTCGAGTTGAGCGAGGGGATGCAGGAGCTGCGCCTCTCCGTGGTGCCGACGCCGCACGGCGAGCACGTGGCGATCCGGCTCCTCGAGCCGTCCCGGCTGTTGAGCGCCGAGCGGCTCGGCCTGACCCAGGAGCAGCGGCTCACCATCGTCTCGCTGCTGGCCAAGCCGGCGGGGCTGTTCCTGGTCACCGGGCCGTCCGGGTCCGGCAAGACCACGAGCCTCTACGCGTTCCTCTCGAAGCTGAACACCGGGTCGCTCAACCTCGTCACCATTGAGGACCCGGTGGAGCACGCGCTGGCGGGCGGAACACAGATCCCCGTGCAGCCCGCCGCCGGGCTGACGGTGGCCGAGGCGCTGCGCGCGGGCCTCCATCACGATCCCGACGTCATCATGGTGGACGAGCTGCAGGAGCGGGAGGCGACGCACCTCGCGGTGCGGACCGCCTTGACCGGGCGCCTGGTCCTGGCCGGCCTGCACACCGCCGACGCCTCCAGCGTCATCACGCGCCTCTTGGACCACGGCGTCGAGCCGTTCTTCCTCTGTACGACGGTCACCGGGATCCTGGCCCAGCGGCTCGTCCGGAAGCTGTGCACCGCCTGCCGGGAGCCGTATGAAGTGGAAGGGGCGAGCCTCGTGCACCTGGGGATCTCGTTCCCGAACGATCCGGGCGCCGTGAAGGTGTTCCGCGCCACGGGCTGCGAGCGGTGCCGCCGCACCGGCTACCGCGGCCGCACCGGCATCTTCGAGCTCCTCGTCGTCGACCACCAGATCCGCTCGCTGATCATCAAGCGGACCTCCGGCTACCAGATCCGCCAGTCCGCCGTCTCGCGCGGCATGCTCACCCTGCCGCAGGCCATGTGGCTGAAGATCCAGGCGGGCGAGACGAGCCTCGAAGAGCTCATGCGCATCCTCCCTCCCGACCTCCACTGACCAGAAACAGTCCCATCCTGACGTTTGGCTTGCTGAGGTAGCATGACACCTGCTTCTATTTAGAGAGTTCGGAGCGGGAATGTTAGGTGGCGCGCGCGGACGTCAAGGGGCGGATGAAGGGCAGGGCGGCCGCCTGGCGGCAGAGACGCTCATCGGCCGTGATGAGTGGAATATTCAGCTCCTGGGCCAGGGCGACAAAACAGGCATCGTAGAACGAGAGGTCAA
>JACQRE010000069.1 GCA_016206585.1 Candidatus Omnitrophota bacterium
GAATGATATTGCGTTGCATCACCAGGTAGATCGCGACGATCGGCAGAATCGAGATCACCATGGCCGCCATCAGCAACGGGTACTCGGTGATGTGCTGCCCGTGGAATGCCAGCAGCCCGCGCTGCAGCGGCATCAGTTCCGGCCGCGAGAACACCAGATACGCCAGCAGAAACTCGTTCCACGCCGAGAGGGCGGTCAGCAGGGCCACGACACCCAGCGCCGGCCGCGCGAGCGGGATCATGATGTGCAAGAAGACTCCGAGGACCCCGCAGCCATCCACCTCGGCCGACTCCTCCAGCTCTTTCGGGATGCCATCAAAAAACGGTTTCAAAATGAAGATGCCAAACGGCAGGCCGCCGTTGATCTGGGGCAGCACGTAGCCCAGACGCGGCAGCCATTCGCCGGCCCCCTGGTCGATGAGGCCGAACTGATTGAGCAGGATGTAGAGCGCGACGAACGCCCCGGGGATCGGAATGAGCATCGTCGAGAGGACCAGCTTATAGAGGAAGCCGGAACCGCGAAAGGTGAAGCGCGAGAAGGCGTAGGCGGCCATGGCGGCCAGCGTGACCACGCCCAGGACGACGAGGCAGGTGTACAGCAGCGAGTTGACGAAGTAGATCCCGAAGCGCCCCTGGGTCCAGGCCTTGACGTAGTTCTCGATGTGGGGCACGGCCGGGATCAGGCTGAAGTCGCTGAACACCGTCTGCTGCGTCTTGAGGCTGGAGGAGAGCATCCACACGAGCGGAAAGACGCAGCTGGCCGCGATGGGCAGGCACAGCGCGTGCCAGCCCAGCTGCCCCGTCCACGTTCGTGCCCGCTGCAACAACAACGTTGTGTTGGTTGAGCTTGCCATGTGCGAGTTCCTCCGATCCTCTTACGCCGCCCGCTTCTGGAACCGCATCTGGATCAAGGAGAACGTCAGGAGGATCAAGCCGAAGACGATGCCCTGCGCGCAGGCGTAGCCGAAGCGCGAGGAGCCGAGCATGCTCTGGAAGATCCGCGTAATCGGCACCTCGGTGTGGTAGCCGGGCCCGCCGCCGGTCGTGGCGATGATGAGCGCGAAGATCTGCATCGTGCCCAGGATCGTGAGGATCGAGACCACGACGCAGACCGGCATGAGGAGCGGCAGCGTGATGTGCCGGAACCGGTACCAGGCGTTGGCCCCGTCGACGCGCGCCGCCTCATAGAGCTGCTCCGGGATCGTCTGCAGGCCGGCGAGGAACATCACGAACCCCCAGCCGAACCCCTTCCACATATGGATGATCGCCACGGCGGTGAGCGCGGTCCGGGGGTCGGCCAGCCAGGGCCGCGTCCAGGCGCCCAGCCCCATCCGGGTGAGCAGCTCGTTGAAGATGCCGAAGTTGCCGTCGTAGATCCAGAACCAGATGAGGCCCACGACGATCTCCGAGAGGATCGGCGGCAGGAAAAAGATGGTGCGGTAGACCGCCGCCCCGGGGAGCTTCCGGTTGACGGCGATCGCCAGCAGCAGGGCCAGCGCGTTCTGGAACAGCAGGGCGAGCAGGGTCACGTAGCCCGCCTGCCAGAACGACGTCCAGAACACCCCGTCGCTGCGGAACACCTCGACGTAGTTCTGGAGCCCGACGAACTGCTGGAGGTACGCGGGCGGGGTCTCAAATGGGTTCTTCGGGAAGATGCCGTCCCAGTTGAGGAAGCTGGTGGCCGTGAGGAGGAAGAAGGGGTAGACGCTGAAGGTGACGAAGAGGAGGAGGGCCGGCGCGATGAAGAGGTAGGGCTTGAACGATTGGCGTCTAATGGACGGCATGCATGGCGTCCTGTTGCGCGCGGCGCGTGGTCTCCCGCTGTTTCACGTCCTGCACCTGCTTGGCCACCAGCGAAGGGGTCGCCTCGCCGATCAGGATCGACTGGATCCCCTTGTCGAGCGCCTCGATGACCGCCGAGTGCTCCTGCACGTTGAAGAGCCGGGGGTGCACGGTGGCGTCCATGTCATCCGCGAAGGCGGAGAGCGCGGGCGGCAGGTGTGCTGCGGCGAGCCGGTTCGCGGGAATGTTGTGGGTCGCCTCCAGCAGGTAGCGCTGCTGCGGCTCGGCGGTGAGCCACTGGAGGAACGCCAGCGCCTCAGCGCTGCGCGGCGACTTGGCGTTGATGAAGAAGCTCGAGCCCGCCCCGCCCCACGTCGTCATCGGCCGGTCGGTGAGGCGCGGCAGCATCATCACCCCGTAGTCGAGGTCCGGGTTCATGCTCTGGTAGACGTTGACCCCCCACGTCCCGTTGAAGGCGAAGAC
>JACQRE010000070.1 GCA_016206585.1 Candidatus Omnitrophota bacterium
ACGACCCAGTTCGGCCCGGCGAGCCCCTTGCAGTAGTAGGTGGTCCCCTGACAGGTGGACGTGGAACTGCAGATCTCCGAGGAACTGTCGCAATAGGTACTGCCGGCGGCCAAGGTGATCCAGGCGTACGGCCCGCCGTTCATGCTGCGGCACCATTCGGTGGGACTCGCCCCGGTATGGGTGGTCCCGCACGGGGTGCTGGCATCGCAGCAGTCGCCGCTGCAGTTGGTGCTGTTTTCCCCCGCCTCGCAGACCCCGTTGTTGTTGCAGCCGGCCGTGATGCACATCCAGTTGCCGAAGACCGCTTCAAAGGCGCAGTTGCTGCTGCAGCAATCACAGTTGGAGGTGCAGCCCGTCGCGCCGAGCAGTTTGCAGGTGTTGGACCAGGTGTTCACGGCCACGCAGTTGTAGGTCGGCTCCCCGCCGCAGTTGGTCCGGTTGACGCACACATCCCCGGCCGCATCGCAATAGGATGCCACCGTGGCTTGTGTGATCCACTGGTATGGCCCGCCGTTCATGCTGCGGCAGTATTCCGGCGGGCTGGTCAAGGCCCGGTCGGTGTAGCACCTGATCCCCGAGGAGCAGCTGTTGGGGCAGTCCGGCGGCACGGGCTGCGGCGCCAGGCCCCAGTTGTTGTTCGGGTTGCCCTGGCAGTACTCGCCATATTGGGCTTCGAAGTTCCGACTGGCCGATTGTCCGGTGGTTGTATTGGTAACCGTCAAGGTTTTTATCCCGCTGAACCGCCGGCAGTGGGTCATCGGAGCCCCCCACGAGTAGGTCGTGCTGGGAGATGCGCAGGGCCACGAGCTGCCGTCATAGGTGCAGGTGCATTGGCCCGCCGGACAGTTCGACACGCTGAAGGTGATGGTGCACGTCCAGGCGCCGGAGTCGACGCAGGCGCGGAACGGCGCCCCGGAGCACGAGCTGATGGAACCGCCGTTGATCACCGGAGGAGTGCCGCCGCAGTCTCCGGGGCAGTTGGCGTTGGTCTCGCAGTTGGGCGGGGTCGTGTCGCAGAAGCCGTTGTTGTTGCAGCTGACGCAGTCGCCGCAGGAGCAGGCTTCGCCCGCATCGCAGAAGCCGTTGTTGTTGCAGGCTGAGGGGCAGTCGCCGGGACAATTGGTGGTCGTCTCGCAGTTGGGCGCGCCGCTGTCACACACGCCGTTGTTGTTGCAGACAGGCGGGCAGTCGCCCGGACACGTCGCGCAACTTTCGCTGGCATCGCAGAAGAAGTTGCCGCAGGGGGGGCAGTCGCCGGGACAGTTGCTGCTGTTCTCGCAGTTGGGCGCGCCGCTGTCACACACGCCGTTGTTGTTGCAGGTGGGCGCGCAGTCCACCGGGCACGTGGCGCACGTTTCGCCGGCCTGGCAGAGGGAGTTGCCGCACACCGGGCAGTCGCTGGGGCAGTTTGCAGCGGTCTCACAATTGGGAGCCCCTGCGTCGCATGCGCCGTTGTTGTTGCACAGGGGCGGGCAATCGCTCGGGCAGCCCGCACAGTTTTCGTTCACCTCGCAGATCGTGTTGTTGTTGCAGGCGCAATCGCCGGGACAGCTGGCGGCGCTTTCGCACAGGGGCGGCGAGGACTCGCACAGGCCGTTGTTGTTGCATGACGGGAAGCAATCCCCCGGACAGGTCGCGCAGGTTTCCACCCCATCGCATATCCCGTTGTTGTTGCAACCGCCGCAATCGCCCGGGCAGTTGCCGGCATCCTCGCAGTTGGGCGGCGCGGCTTCGCACAACCCGTTGTTGTTGCACACCGGCGGGCAGTCGGTGGGACAGGTGGAGCAATTCTCCGACCCGCTGCAGATCCCGTCGTTGCAGGAGGCGCAGTTGGCGGCCTTGTTGGCATCGCAGAGCGCCTGGGTGGCATAGCAGGGATTAGCCCCTCCCGGACACGGCCCGGAGACGCAGGTCGTGCTGTTGACGCACCAGAACATCGGCGGCGGACTCGCACAGGTCCCCTGGAGGGCGTTGATGGCGTTGCGCAGTTCCACGATGTGGGCGGATTTGATCGCGGTGACGCCGGCAATGATGACTGGATCAGTCGGCCAGGTCGGAGGAGTCAACGCCGGCGGCACCGGGCTGGCCGCCAGCGAGGCGTAGACGGCGTTAATCGCCGCGCGCAGCTCGTTAATGTGGACCGCCCGCACGAAGGTGGTGCCGGGAACCAGTGGATTATTGGTCCATGCGGGGGGGTTCGGCCCGAGGAGCGGCGTGCAGTAGGGATTGATGTAGGTGTCGCCGTCCTTACCGATGCCCAGGCCGTTGCTGCGCATGGCGGCCACCTCGTTGCGCAGCTCCGTGACGTGCACCGCCTTGATGGAGTTGCCGGGGTTGAGGGTGGGATCGGTCCAGTTGACGGCATGAGCGGACGAGGCGCCCGCCAAGAGCCCAATGGCGAGGCTGGCGACTTGGAGTAGGCCTCTGCGTCCGCTCATCTGCTCCCTTGCGGCTCTCACTGTTGTGACCTGCGACCGGTCTTACTGGTACACGGCGTAGGCCGGCTGCCAAGCCGCGTCGCCGGCGACGTTCGTCGCTTTCAGCACGTAGTTGGCCGTCGCCCCACCCATTCGGAATCCCGTGACCGACGTCGCGCCGAGCGTAGTCGCGCCGGCGTTCAGCGTGCCGACGGTCGTGTTGCCGGCGGTCAACGGGCCGACCGTCGCCGCCCCGGTTACGTTGAGCGTACCAGAGACGGTCGCGTTGCCGTTCGAGACTGTGAAGTTTCCATTTGGCATCGTGATGCCGTTCAGCGTCGCGAGGCCGCTGGATCCGATGGTTCCGTTGACATCCAGCGTAAAGGCCGGCGCGTTGGTCCCCACCCCCACGTTGCTGCCAGGCTGGGTGGCCAGGAACGTGTTGCCGGTCGTGCTCAGCTGCTGGTACACGCCCTTCGGCGACGGGTAGTATGTGGAGACGGTCACATCCTCAGCCACCGCGACGACCGTCAATACCGCACCGAGCACCAGGATCGCTAACCCCATCGTCCGCATCCCCTGCATCGTCCTTCACCTCCTTTTTTCAAAGATTGATTTCACAGATTGCAGAGCTGGTTTCACAGATGGTTACCAACCGAATTAATCAGTGTAATCATCTCTTCAATCGGTGTAATCATTTTATTAACAGCCGCCAGGCGGCGGCATCGGATCCACCCCGGGCATAGAGTCGGGCAAGCCCGTGCCGGAATCCCCCGGCCCCGCAATCCCTGCGTTGATGTTCATGTAGCCGAAGTTGCGCATCGTGCTGGTGCCGGTGAACGTGTGCTCCCGGGCCAGGGACCCGCTCAGTCCGTTGTCCCACGTGATCGTGTATTCGAACACGTTGGTGTCAACCACCGGCCCGCCCCACGGCGGGGGGTCCGCTTCCGTGTTTTTGTAACGGATCTCAAACCCCTTGTTCGTCGGTGTGTCGCCAAGCTCCCGCGCGATCACCCGCATGGGCCCGCCGCAAGTGTACAGCCGCAGCTCGTTGCCGACCCGCCGGTACTGCACCCACTGGTAGTTTGCGGCGGTGTTAAAGCAGGACGGCGGCGGCGCGGCCCCCATGCAACCTAAGGGAATCCGGATCAGCACGTTGCCGAACCCCGGAGGGGACACGTAGGGGGCATTGCCCGGGACCCCGGTATTGAGGATATTGACCCGGTCGGCCCGCTCGAGGTCCTTGCCCAGGAGGATCATCGCCACCCCCACCTGCTGCTCCTCGGAGGTCTGCTTGCTGGCATCCAGCAGCTGCACCTGCATCCGGGAGCGCCCCGCATCCACCATGACGATCCCCGCCATCACGACCATGCCGATGGTCGTCGCCACGATGATTTCAATGAGCGTCAGTCCCCCTTCCGCGCGGCGCACCATCAACATGGACAGTTGACGAGGTCGTTGTTCCAGCACACCCGCACCTCGACGGCAAAGCAGCTGTTCGGCCCGCTGCCGCAGTTGGAGGGGGTCACCCGATAGCACCGACGCGCCGTCGTGCTCAAAATCGATTCCGACCCGCCGCTGGGCGTAGGCGGCAGCGAATCGGCTACCCAGCCCGCCGGTCCGATGTAGTTGCAGTTGACGTCGAACCACGGCGGCTGGCAGGCGATGTGGTTGCGGAAGTGCTCCATGCTGTCTTGGCTGTACGTCGTCGCCTCGGCCACCGACAGGTTCTTCTGGACCGCTATCATCTGCCCGGCGGCGACGAACGACATCAGCGTGCCGGCCGCCACGGTCCCCGCGATCACGGAGGCGACCATGATCTCGAGGATCGTGAACCCGCGCTCAGACACCACAGAGCCACACATCACAGCATCACAGAAGAAATGCCGCAGAAACACAGAGAAGGACCGGCTCTTTTCGCTTTCTCTGTGCTTCTGTGGGGTTCTGTGGTTCTGTGGTGTCATCGCTTCAACACCAGGTGTTGGCCAGCGAGGTGCCGCCGACGGTCCGGTTTTGATCCAGCGTCTGCGTCTTGCCGTTGCAGTTGCCCCCATTGCGCGTGGCGGTCACCGTAAAGGTATTGAGGCCGATGCCGCCCACGGTAAATGTCACCGGCAGTGCGGGGTTGCCGTTCGGGTTGTCCATGTAAATGCATCGCCACGGCTGGGCGCACGTCGCCGGATTGACATAGATGTTGTTGGAGGTCCGGTACACCTGCTCGCCGGAGTAGATCGTCTGGACGATGTCTCGGGCGGCCCGGAAGTAGCCCTGCTCAGTCGCCCGCTGGAACTGCGGGAAGGCCATCACCGCCAGGATGCCGATGACGATCACCACGATCATCAGCTCCATCAGCGAGAACCCAGCCGCAGGCTGCAAGCTCCAAGCTGCAGGCTGCATGAGACTGCTTGTCGCTTGTGGCTTGCAGCTTGTGGCTGTCATTTAGTACGTCGCCTTTGCGGTGATCGTGTGCACGTTGCCCGCGCCGCAGTTCGTCACCGTGACGTCAATGGCCACCCCGTTGATCACCGGCGGATCCGGGTTGCCGCAATAGTTCGCGTTGTTCCACAGTTGCTCCTGCGCCCAGACGACGCCGGCTTCGGTCGCGTACCGGTAGGGGGTGCGGTTCACGAAGAACTGCCCCTGCCGCGCGTAGGCGATGGCCAGCTGCAGCACCGCGTACGAAGCGACGGCGCACAGGAACGCGGTGATGATGGTCATGCTGAGCACCAGCGCACCCCGCTCATTGGCAAGATGATTTCGCAGATTACTGAAGAGCTGATTACGCAGATGAACACAGTGCTTCATCTGTGTAATCGGTCTTTGAATCTGTGTAATCATCGGATGTTGTTCCTCATAAAACAAAAAACCGAACCGTCCTGGTTCGGTAACCCGGCTGTCTCACGTCTGGTCGGCAGCCCGGCTGTCTCGTGAGACCCGCGGCTTTGCGTCCCCTGCTCGCGCAGGGTTTGCCCGTTCGCCAGTTCCAGAATGCCATATCTGCTTGTACGACAGAAGTATGCCTGGTTTCTCCTTCGGCTGTCAAGTCGCGCTCTCCAAAATCCACCGCAGGTAGGGGGGATGGCCCGCGGAGACGGGCAGCGCGACGATTTCAGGGCACTCGTAGGGGTGCAGGGCCCGGATAGCCCGCTGGAGGGCGGCAAACCGGCGGGAGGCGGTCTTGATGATCAGCAGCGTCTCGGGCGAGCGCTCCACCTTGCCCTGCCAGCGGTAGCAGGACTCGATCCGGGGGATCAGGTTCACGCACGCCGCCAGGCGCTTGCGCACCAGCTCCCGGCCAAGCCGCCGTCCCGCCGCCGCGTTGGGACAGGTCACCAACACCACCACCACCTGAGTCATTCGGACAGCGTCGCGATGTGGACTTCTTGGTGCCCGGAGTCGCGGCAGAGATCCCACAGCTCAATCAGTTTGTCGACGTAGGCGTGCCGGTCGGCGCGGATGAGCACCGGCTTGTCCCCTCCGGAGCGCTTGAGCCGGCTGCGCAGCTCCTTGAGCGTGACGACCTCTTCGTCCCAGTAGACGATGTGGTCCTTCGTCAGCGTGATGACCAGGTTCGAGACCGACAGCTGCTGGCCGGTTTCCGCCTTGGGCAGGTTGATCCGGATGCCCGGCGAGAGGACGAAGCTGGAGGTCAACATGAAGTAGATCAGCTGCTGGAATACCACGTCGATCATCGGCGCGATGTCGACGGGGACCGGATTGGTCCACCGTCTAGCTAATCGCATGATCGTTCTTCTGATGCCGCCACCCCGAGACGAGGGCCGCGGCCTTCTCCATCTGAAACTGCACGTCGGAGACGCGGCTGGCGAGGTAGTTGTAGGCCAGGATCGTCGGGATCGCCACGATCAGGCCGGCGACCGTCGTGATGAGCGCCTCCCAGACGCCGCCGGCCAGGTCGCCCGGGCTGACCGGGTTGCCGCCGGTCGACTTGCTCTGGATCACCTGGAACGCGCGGACCAGCCCGGTGACCGTGCCGAGCAGTCCGAGCAGCGTCGAGACCTGGGCGAGCGTGGAGAGCCACCGCAGGTGCCGCTCGACCCGCGGCATCTCCTCATGCGCGGCCTCCTCCATCGCTTCGTCGATCTCCGGCGCACTCGACTCCCGGACCGCCAGCCCCGCGAGGGTCACGCGGGCCACCGGCCCCTCCCACGCCTCGCACAGCGCCTGCGCCTCCTTCCAGTGGTGCCCGGCGACGGTGCTACGCAGCTGGTCGAAGAACCGGTCGATGTCGGTGCCCAGGTGCAGGCTGATGAAGTAGTAGAGCCGCTCGAAGACGAGTGCGAGCGAGAAGACGGAGCACATGACGATGGGGATCATGACCGGCCCGCCCCGGTTGATGATCTCGACCTGCCAGTAGAGGACCACGCCGATCGTCGTGGCCACGAGGACGAACACGCCGGTTTGGACCATCCGGTTGATCATCTGCGCTCCTTGTTCGACAGCTCTGCCTGCAACGCCGCCAGCCGCTCCTGCACCATCCGGGCCTCAGGAATCGGCTCCTTGGCGAGCGCTTCGTAAATCGCTTTGGCCTCGGCCGGGCGCTCCTGGCGCTCCAAGAGCTTGGCGAGGGCCAGCCGTCCGCGCACGCGCCAGGGCCGTTGCTCGATCTGGCGGTACCAGCGCATCGCGATCTCGTAATCACCGGCCTCCTCGTAGCAGGAGGCCATGCGGTAGACCGCCTCGCCGGTCAGCGACGGCAGCAGATCCGCCGCCGTCCCGTACCAGTCGATCGCCTCATCGCACGCCAACTCCGTGCGCGCCAGGTCGCCCAACCGCTTCGCGAGCTTGGCCCGCTGGCTGCGGGAGAGCGATTCCCGGTGGTAGACGCGCGTCAACCATTCTATCACGTCGCGCGCCGACCCTGCACGGGCCTGCAGGTCGGCGAGCAGGAGGCGCGCCTCCATCGCCTCCTCGGCGCGGGGGACCCGCTCGATGACCTCTTGGCAGAGCCGCTTGACCGACGCCTCATCGTCCTCGCCGAGTGCGAGCAGCGCCTGGTAGTACGCGGCACGCGAGGCGATGGGGCTGCCCGGACGCTCGACCCGGAGCGTCTCCAGCAGTGAACGCGCGAGCGGCTCTTCATGCTGGTTGAGGTACGCGATCACCAAGCCCAGCTTCGCATCATCCGCCAGCCGGGAGTCCTCGCCGACGCTGAGGCGCTGCAAGATCGCGATCGCCTCGTTGAACGCCCCCTGCTGCAGGTGGATCCGCGCCAGCTGATAGCTGGCGTAGCGGGCCAGCGGCGTGTCGCCGGATGACTGGACCGATTCGTCGTAGGAGCGCTTCGCACCGGACGGATCGCCGAGAAAGAGTGCGACGTCGCCCAGCCCGTTGAGCGCAGCCTGGCGAACCGGCGGCTCCCCGCTCTCCGCGGCCAGCGAGAAGATCGTCTTGGCCTGCGCGGCGTTGCCTTGGTCGAGCGCGAGGGCGGCGAGCCGCAGCTGGACCTGGGCATGCGCGGCGGGCTCCAGGCGCCTGCGCAGAAACGCGTGCAGCAGCTCCTTCGCCTCGGAAAACCGCTCCTCCCGCCGGTACGCGTCGACCATCACAAACGCGCTGTCCAGCGCCAGCGGGTGAGCCGGCTTGTGCGCCACGATCTCCTCGAACCGGACGAGCGCTTCGGCATCGCGCTCCAGCCGCAGGAGGCATGCGCCCTGCGCAAAGAGCGCTTCGGTCCGATGGTCTTCCGACGCCCGCCGGAGGTACCGGTCGAACGCCTTCACGCTCTCCTCGCAGTGGTTCGCCTGGTAGGAGGCCCACCCCAGGCCGAACAGCGCCGGCTGGCTCCACTGCGCGGTCGTGGCCGACGCAATGGCGCGCTGATAGGCCCGGATCGCGTCCTCATACCGCGCCGATCCGGTCAGGCTCTCCCCCAGATAAAAGGAGGCTTGGGCGATCGCATTGGGCATCTGCAGCTCGCTGATCAACGGCTCGAGGATCCCAATGGCCTCCAGGTACTGCTTCACCTGCAGGTGGCAGAGCCCCTCGAAGAGCCTGGCGTCGAGCGCGGCCGCCGTGCCCGGCTGCCGCAGCGCCACCTCATGGAGGTGGCCGATCGCCAGGTCGTACGTCTGCTGATGGAGGTAGATCAGCCCCATGCCGAGCTGCGCTTGATTGGCCCACGTGGTCGTCGGATACCGTTCGATCAGCCGCTGGTAGGCGAGCCGCGCGCGCACCATCTGGAGCGCGCGCCGGCTGATCTCCCCTTCCCAGAACAGCGCCTCCGCCCACACGGGATCCTCAAGCGGCATCTGGGCTTTGAGCCGGTCCAGCTCCCGAAGCGCTTCGTTGGCCCGCTCGAGCCGGTCCAGGCTCAGCGCCAGCCACAGCCAGACCCGAGGCGCTTCCGGAGCGGCGGGGCTTTGCATGAGGAAGGATTGCGCCAGCGCGGTGGCCTGCTCGAAATCTTCCTGGAGAAACATCCGCTGGATCGTGAGGTAGCCGGGAGTGGGGTCGGCGGCGGCCGCCACACGCCCAAGACCCAGCGCAGCCGCCAGCAGCGCGCCGGCCAGACATCGCCTGCGGGTCGCGGCGCTCATCCCACCACCTGCGTCTCGCGGCGGCATACCGCCGCGGCGAGGCGATCAACACATTGCTGGATTCTGTCCGATTGCGTCATAGAGTAGTCACTGCCTATCGCCTCGCGGCCACGCCATGGCGTGGCGGGCGCAGGTGGTGGGATCATGAGCGTTGCGGCTCCAACGTGTGCCGCATGGCCAGCGTTCCCTTCGGGCCGTCGAGCAGCGGCCGGAGGAACCGGCCGGTCCATGAGTCGGCGGATGCCGCGACCGCCTCAGGGGGTCCCGCAGCCACGAGCCGACCGCCGGCGGCACCCCCTTCCGGGCCGAGGTCGATCAAGTAGTCTGCCGTCTTGATGACCTCGAGGTTGTGCTCGATGACGACGACGGTGTTGCCGTGATCCACCAGCTGGTGCAGCACGCGCAGCAGCTTCTCCACGTCGGCGAAGTGCAGCCCGGTCGTCGGCTCATCGAGCAGGTAGAGCGTGCGGCCGGTCGCCCGCTTGGAGAGCTCCTTCGCCAGCTTGATCCGCTGCGCTTCCCCGCCGGAGAGCGTCGTCGCCGACTGGCCCAATTCGAGGTAGCCCAGCCCCACCGCCTGGACGGTCTGGAGCTTCTGCGCGATGGCGGGCACGTGGGCGAACAGCTCCAGCGCCTCGTCGGTCGTCATCGCCAGCTCGTCGGCGTTCGACTTCCCCTTGTTCGTCACTTGCAGCGTCTGATCGTTGAACCGCCGGCCCTTGCACACCTCGCAGCGGACGTAGACGTCCGAGAGGAAGTGCATCTCGATGCGCTTGATCCCGTCGCCCTCGCACGCCTCGCACCGGCCGCCCTTGACGTTGAAGCTGAACCGGCCCGGGGTGAAGCCCCGCAGCTTCGCGCCCGGCGTCTGGCTGAACAGATCCCGGATCGGGCCAAAGGCGCCCGTATAGGTGGCGGGGTTGGAGCGCGGGGTGCGGCCGATCGGCGACTGGTCGATGACGATCACCTTGTCGATGTGCTCCATCCCGGTGATGCGGTCGTGCCGGCCCGGGTGCTCCTTGCTGCCGTAGAAGCGGCGCGCCAGCGCCCGGTACAGGATCTCATCGACCAGCGTGGATTTGCCCGACCCGGAGACGCCGGTCACCGCCACGAAACAGCCCAGCGGGATCGTCACGTCGATGCGCTGCAGGTTGTGCTCCGCCGCACCCTTCACGACCAGCGCGGAGCGGCCCTGCCACGGGCGGCGCGCCGCCGGAACGGGGATCCAGCGCCGGCCGGTGAGGAACTGGCCGGTAAGGCTGCGCGGCTCGTGCAGGATCTCCTCGAGGCTGCCGGCGGCCACGACCTCGCCGCCGTGCTTGCCCGCGCCGGGGCCCAGGTCTACGATGTAGTTGGCGCGGCGGATCGTCGCCTCATCATGCTCGACCACCACCAGGGTGTTGCCAAGGTCCCGCAGCCGCTCCAGCGTGTTCAGCAGCTTCTCGTTATCCCGCTGATGCAGCCCGATCGACGGCTCATCCAGGATGTAGAGGACGCCGACCAGGCCGGAGCCGACCTGGGTGGCCAGGCGGATGCGCTGCGCCTCGCCGCCCGACAGCGTGCCCGAGGCGCGGTCGAGGGTCAGATAGCCGAGCCCCACGTCGAGGAGGAACTGCAACCGCTTGACGATCTCCTTCACCAGCGGCTCGGCCACCGGCTGCTGCGGGGCCGCCCAGCGCAGCCCGGCCAGCCACTGCTGCGAAGCCGCGACGGAGTCGGTCGTCGCCTGCGCGATCGAGCGGCCGTCGATGAGCACCGCCAGCGACTCCGGCTTAAGCCGCGAGCCCCCGCAGCCCTGGCACGGCAGGACGCTCATGTACCGGGAGATCTCCTCCTTCACGTAGTCCGAGTCGGTGTGCTTGAACCGCCGCTCGAGGTTCGGGATGACTCCCTCGAAGGCCCCGCCCCAGATCTCATCCGCCGAGCCGTACAGGAGCGCCTTCTGGATCCTGCGGTCCAGCGACTTGAACGGCGCCTCGAGGCTGAAGCCGTAGAACCGCCCCGCTTCGCGCAGCAGCCGGTTGTAGTAGATGATGAGGTGCATGCCGCCGCGTTTCCACGGCTCGATGGCGCCGTCGCGGATCGACTTGTCCCGGTCCGGCACCACCAGCTCCGGATCGATGTTCAGCCGCGTGCCGAGCCCGTCGCAGGTTGGGCACGCCCCGTAGGGCGAGTTGAAGGAGAAGAGGCGCGGCGAGAGCTCCTCGAAGCTGAAGCCGCACGTCGGGCAGGCGTACAACTCACTAAACGACATTTCGTTGGCGCGTTGGCGCGTTGGCGCGTTACCGGGTTCGCGGGTTGTCGGGTTCGCGGGTTTGCGGGTTTGAACGCGCGAACGCGCGAACTCGCCAACTCGCACAACCACAATCCCTTTGCCCACTTTCAGGGCCGTCTCGATGGATTCGGTGAGCCGCCCGACGGACTCCGCCTCGAGGGCGAGCCGGTCGATGACCACCTCGATGGTATGCGCGCGCTGCTTGTCCAGCGTGACCGTCCCACCACCTGTCGCGCCGCCAGTGGCGGCGCGCTCGCGAAGCGAGCGCAGCCCTTTGGGCTGAGCGGCAGGTGGTGGGATCAGCTCGTCCAGGTCGCGCACCGCCCCGTCCACGCGGACGCGGACGAACCCCTGGCGCTTGATCTCGCGGAACACCTCGGCGTACTCGCCCTTCCGGCCGCGGATGACGGGTGCCAGGATCGTCAGGCCGGTGCGCGATGGCAGCGCGCGGACGCGGGCGACGATCTCCTGGGCGGACTGCCGGCTGATGGGGGTGCGGCAGCGCGGACAGTGCGGCTGGCCGAGGCGGGCGTACAGGACGCGGAGGTAGTCGTAGATCTCGGTCTGCGTCGCCACGGTGGAGCGCGGGTTGCTGCCGGCGGTGCGCTGTTCGATCGCGATCGCCGGCGAGAGCCCCTCGATCGACTCCACGTCAGGCTTTTCCAGCCGCTCGAGGAACTGGCGCGCATACGCGGAGAGGCTCTCCACGTAGCGGCGCTGGCCTTCCGCGTAGAGCGTATCGAACGCCAGGGAGGATTTGCCTGAGCCGGAAAGGCCGGTGATCACGATGAGCCGGTTGCGGGGCAGCGTGAGGTTGATCGACTTGAGGTTGTGCTCACGAGCGCCCCGGATGACGATCCCACCACCTGCTTGTCCGCCAGCGGCGGGCTCAACGCGAGATGACTTACTGGAAGACATGGGTGGCCAGGGCGTTGAGCGGGTCCGCTGCAAGCGGACCCCAAGCAGGTGGTGGGACGATCTGCCCGTTGGAGGGGGACTGGAGGGTGCGGCTGGACATGGGGTTGATTATACCATTGGGGACGCCGCCCGTACCGGCGGCGTCCCCAATGCTGAAACCGACGTGCCTGGTGCGTTACCGCCGTCGGCGGCTGCGACTGCGGCTGCGGCGCTGACCACCCCGAGCCATGCGAGCTCTCGAAATGTCACCCTGCTTGTCCACAAAGTACAGGTAGCCAGGCTGCTTCCTTACCCCAACCTTTGCAACCTTCTCTGCCACGACACGTCACCCCCTTCCACAGCCGTTGTGTATCATCACCCCCACCGCCACACCGGGTTGTGACGGCGAAACACGCTGATCACCGCTGATGCGGCAATCCTATCGCTCATCTACGCTGATCATGGCTCTGATCGGCGTGTCTCAGCGTGCGGATCAGCGTTCATCAGCGATTTCAGGTGCCGATTTGGATCCGGTCAAAGAGACGGCCCAGCGTGACGATCGCGGAGCGAACCGCCAGCTCGCTGGTCTTCGGGTTCGCGCTCGGGCAGCTCTCGACGCGGCACTGGATGCGGCCGCAATCCCCTTCGACCTCCACCTCATGGATGTTGCGCCGGATCGCCGGATCCGCGACCACGCGCACGCGTGGCCGCGACGCGGAAACCCCGGCGGCCAAGGTCAGCGCGGCCGCCACATTCGTGTTCTGTGGAAACGCCCTGACGACGTCGCGCGGACTGCCCTCGAAGACGACGACCGGACGGGTGAGCTGGCCCAGCCGGAGGCGCCGCCGCGCCATGCCCGGCGCCGAGGCCAGCGTGCTGGGTGGTTTGCGGGTGGTCAGCGTGACGCGCCGCAGCCGTCCCACGGCCATGGCTTTGATGCCGTCCAAGCCCGCGAGCGCCCCGCTCGGGATGTGGAGCGTGCCGCGGGAGCGGCGAAGTGCCCCCCGCCACGACGCATCCCGCAGCAGGCCGCCGACGCTCATGACCAGCACGTCGCGGTGGGCGCGCAGCGAACGCGCAGCGACTTCGGCCGCGATGCTAGCTGAAGCGGCTTCGAGCACCACATCGCTGCGTTGGATAAGGGTCTTGAGCGAGGTGACGGGGGGGTGAGGGCGGAGCCGTTGCCGGAGGCGGAGGGCGTGCGCGCGATCGAGATCATGGAGCGCTGTGATCCGGGCGAGATGCCGGTAGTTCCGCTGCAGGGCGAGTGCCAGCCGCGACCCGATGGTGCCGCAGCCGACGAGGCCGACGCGCACCATTACGGCTGGACGGATGAGCCAAGCGTGATGTCCTCAGTCAGGTGGCAATCGACGGTGGTGATCTGTTGGATGCGGTTGCGCGCATCGAGGAGGACGATTTTGGGGGCCAGGACGTCCAGCTCCTCGGGGGTGACCTGCGCGTACGAGATGACGATCACCTTGTGGCCGGCCAGGATGAGGCGGGCGGCCGCGCCGTTGACGCACACCGTGCCCGAGCCGGACGGCCCCTCGATGCAGTAGGTGACGATGCGGGCACCATTGTCCACATCGACGACGTGGACCTGCTCGTAGGGCACGAGGTCCGCCGCCTTCATCAACTGGGCGTCGAGCGTGAGGCTGCCGGTGTAGTGGACGTTGGCCTCCGTCACCGTTGCTCGATGCAATTTCGATTTGCAGATGGTACGTAACATGGAACGTCGTTTGCGCGTTAGCGCGTTTGCGAGTTGCCGCGTTCAACGCGCAAACGCGACAACGCGCTCACGCGCAAACCCTCGTCGGTGTTTCGACGAGTATTATGACACGTCGACGAGAAGGTTGTCAATCAACCGCGTGCGGCCGATCCAGGCAGCCGCAAGGAGGGCCACCCGCCCGCGCAGGCGCCACACCGGCTCGAGCGTCTTGGCGTCGACGATCGCCACGTAGTCAATGCGCGCGCCCGGGGCTTCGCTGATCAGCCGCCGCATGCCGTCAATGAGCCGCGCGGCATCCCGCTCCCCGGCGCGGATGCGCCGCGCCGCGCCGTTGAGCGCTTGGTGGATCGAGGCCGCCTGCCGGCGTTCGACCGGGCTCAGGGACGCGTTGCGCGAGCTCATCGCCAGGCCGTCCGGCTCGCGGACCGTCGGCACCCGGTGGAACCGGACCGGCAGGTGGAGGTCGCGGATCAGCCGCTCCACGATGAGCGACTGCTGATAATCCTTCTGGCCGAAGTACGCGTGCGTGGGCCGGGTCAGCTCCAGGAGGATGGCCACCACCGTTGCAACCCCCTCAAAGTGGCCCGGGCGGCTGCTCCCTTCCCATCGCCGGGCCATCGCGCCCACACGGACCGTGGTCTGGAACCCCTTGGGGTAGATCTGGCCGACGCCCGGCGCAAAGATGATCTTGGCACCGGATGCGCGCGCCAGCTGGACATCCCGCCGCAGCGTCCTCGGGTAGCGCCTGAAGTCGTCGTGGGGGCCGAATTGGAGCGGGTTCACGAACACGGTGACGATGACGACGTCGTTCTGGGACGCCGCCGCGCGGATGAGCGCGCCGTGGCCTTCGTGGAGCGCCCCCATGGTCGGGACCACGCCGATGCGCTTGCCCCGCTGGCGCAGGCGATGCGCCATCGCCGCCATGCGCTTCGCGGAACGGATGAGCGTCATCCCACCACCTGCCGCAGCCTCGCCAGAGGCGAGGCCTGGCCGACTCGGATGAGTTCCCACACACCGGCCATGGCGGTGCTCCAGCCGGGAGTGACACCGTGACGAGCACCGCCAGCGGTAGGTGGTGGGATCATGTGGCGGGCCGCGCGGGGGCCGGGGCCACCGTGGTCAGCAGCTCAGCCATGGTGCGGTGGAGCGTGGGGTGAAGGAGCTGCGGCGCGAGCTGGGCGAGCGGCTCGAGGACAAACCACCGCTCATGCAGCCGGGGATGCGGAATGGCCAGGCGGGGGCCGGCGATCACCTGATCCGCATAGAGGAGGAGGTCGAGGTCGATCGAGCGCGCCACCCAACGCTGCGCCGAGGGGAGGCGGCCAAGCTGCCGTTCGATCGCCTGGCAGCGATCGAGCAGTGCCAGCGGTTCCAGATCAGTGTCCAACTCGACCACCGTATTGAGGTACGGGTCCTGCGCTGGACCACCCACAGGCTTGGTCTCGATGATGGGGGCGAGCTCGCGCACCCGGATCCCCGGGATCGTGCCGAGCAGCCGGACCGCCGTCGAGAGGTGGTGCAGCCGGTCGCCGAGGTTGGATCCCAATCCGATGAAGACGCGGCTCATTCTTCGGCCGGCGCGCCAATAATCTCGTTGACCGCGGCGCGACTGAAGCTCCGCACCGTGCCCCCGCTCATCAGCACGATCTCCCTCGCATCTTGGAAGACCATCTTCCCACTGGCACGGCTGCCGTCCTTGAGCACGACCGTCACCTCTCCGGGCCCCGGCACGGAGGGGTCGCGCGGCACGCCGCCAAGGATAGCGCACGACTGCGCAAAGGCTTCTGGGTCATCCGGAACGTGCGCGAAAGGCTGCGGTGTCGAGGAGTTGGCCGGAAGGATGAACAGGCTGGGAACACCCCGTATCCCGAACTGGCCGGCGAGCCACGATTCTTCTCGACCGCGTTCCGGGTTGATGCGGACCTTGGCGAACCGGCCCAGGGCCTGCTGCACGACCGGTGCTGCGAGGATCTGCGAGTCCAGCCGACGGCAATGCGGACACCAGTCGGCGTAGAAGTAGACCAGCAGGGGTTCGCCCGACTGCTCATGCTCTTCGAGCGCTTGCCGATAGCCGACCGCGCCGTGGTGCCAGCCATCGAAGAGGCCTGCCGCGGCAGGCGTGCTCCCCATGAGGACCGCGAGCGCCAGCAGAAGCCCGCGCGAGAGGCCGACCGCCATCTAGAATGTTTTGGATAAACGCTGAACCGCTTCCTGGATCCGATCCGTAGGCACCGTGAGCGACATGCGCACATAGCCCTCACCGGATGGCCCGAAGCCGACCCCCGGCGTGATGACGACGTGCGACTGTTCGAGCACCCGCTTGGCGAACGCGATCGACGTTTCCTGCGACGGCCCCGACCCGCCGGTGGCCCCCGCCGGGGCGGGCACGCGGGCCCAGAGGTAAAAGCTGGCCGCGGGCTTGGGCACTGGCCAGCCGGCTTTTGTCAGGCCGTCAACGAGCACGTCTCGCCGCTGCTGATAGGTGGCCACCGCCTGTTGCAGCAGCACTTGGTCACCTTCCAAGGCGGCGATGCCGGCCCACTGCACCGGCTGGAAGATGCCGGAGTCGAGGTGGGTCTTGAGTTGGGTCAGGGCCGCGATGAGCTTCGCGTTGCCGCACGCGAAGCCGATGCGCCAGCCGGTCATGTTGTAGGTCTTCGAGAGGCTGTGGAACTCGACCCCGACCGACTTCGCCTCGGGCAGCTCCAGGAAGCTCATGGGCCGCACCCCATCGAAGGCGATCTCCGAGTAGGCCGCGTCATGGGCAATCGCAAAACCGAACTCCTTCGCCAGGTCGATGGCCTCTTGGAGCTGCTCCTTGGTGGCGACCGCAGCGGTCGGGTTGTTGGGCGAGTTGAGGAACATGAGCTTCGCCCGGCGCGCGGCTTTTTGGCTGATCGCGCCCAGATCGGGAAAGAACCCATTCTCCTCCAGCAGCGGCATGGACACCACCTCGGCCCCGGCAAAGACGGTCCCGCTGCGATAGGGCGGATAGCAGGGGTCCGGCACGAGGACGGCGTCGCCGGGGTTGGCGATCGCGAGTGGAAAGTGCGCGATCCCCTCTTTGGAGCCGAGGAGCGGGAGGATTTCCGTGGCCGGATCCAACGTCACGCTGAAGCGGCGCTCGTACCACCGCGCGATCGCCTGACGAAGCTCCGGGATCCCCTCGGTGAAGCTGTAGCGGTGGTTGGCCGGATCGTCGGCCGCGCTCTTCAACCGCTCGAGGATGTGCGGCGGTGTGGGAAGATCCGGATCGCCGACGCCGAGGTCGATCACATCCTTCCCCGCCGCCTGCAGTGTCCGCTTCGCCTTGTCGATCTCGACGAAGAGGTACGGCGGCAGCTGCTTCAGCCGCTGCGCCTTGTCAAACGCTCTCGCCTGGACCGCTTCAGCCATGACTGTTGCTTGTCGCTTGTTGCTTGTCGCTGAGCATATTACTTCCCGGCTTCCAGAACGTGCGACATGTCGTACAGGCCCGGTTTCTGCCCAACGATGAACCGTGCCGCGCGCAGAGCGCCCTGCGCGAACACCTCGCGGCTCTGCGCGCGATGGGTCAACTCCAGCCGCTCGGACGGCCCGGCTAGGATCACCGTATGGTCGCCGACGATATCGCCGGCGCGGACGGCATGAACCGGAACCGCGTCCGCGGATTGCTTCCTGGCCGCCGCCAGCACCTCGGCCAGCCGTTTCGCCGTGCCGCTGGGCGCATCCTTCTTGTGCCGGTGGTGGCTTTCGACGACTTCCACGTCGAAGCCGAGCCCGAGCCGGGTCGCCGCCGTGCGGGCCAGCTCAAATAGGACGTTCACGCCAAGGCTCATGTTCGGGCTGAAGACGATCGGAATCGCTTTGGCGGCCGCCTGCAGCGAGTCCCGCTGGGCGTCGGACAGCCCGGTCGTGCCGATCACCATGGGCCTGCGCAATGGCTGTGCGACCTGGACGTGGGCCGCCGTCACGTCGGGTGTGGTGAACTCGATGAGGACATCGCCCTGCCCCAGCGCCGCCTTGGCGTCGTCACTCACCTTCACGCCGAGCCCTGACGGGCGCCCCAGCACGGTGCCGAAGTCGCGGCCGACCGCTTCGTGGCCGGCGGCCTCGAGTGCCGCCCCGATGGCGAAGACGGAGTCCTGGAGTGCTAGCGAGGCGATGCTCCGCCCCATGCGTCCGCAACATCCTGAAATGACCAGCTTGATCGTCATGCGTGTTATTTCGCCCGTTTCCGTTTTCGAGTTGATTGTCCCCGTGTTGCATGTTGCTTGTCGCTTGTCGCTGAGGATGCTTTGAACAGCCCGTAGTTTTCCATGGCAGTCCGCAACCGTGCGGCAGCGGGTTCGGACATCTCGCACAGCGGCAGGCGCAGCTCCGGCTGGAGCATCCCCAGCCACCCCATCGCCGTCTTGATGGGGATGGGGTTCGTCTCCAGGAACAGCGCTTTCACCAGCGGCAGCAGCCGCTGGTGCCACTGCAGCGCCTCGTCGTTGCGGCCCGCCAGGAACGCTTTCACCATCGCCGCCACGTCCTGCGGCACGATGTTGGCCGCCACGGAGATGACCCCGGTGCCGCCGATGGCGAGCACGGGCAGCGTCAGGCCGTCATCGCCGGAGAAGAGTGCTAGCTTCCCGTGCGTGGCGTGGAGGATCCGGGACATCTGCTCCAGATTGCCGCTGGACTCCTTGACCGCCACGATGTTCTTGATCGCGGAGAGCTGGGCGAACGTCTCCGGCTCGATGTTGACCGCGGTGCGCGAGGGGATGTTGTAGATCACGAGCGGGATGTCCACCGCCTCGGCGATCGCCTTGAAGTGCAGGTAGAGCCCGCGCTGCGTGGGCCGGTTGTAGTAGGGGCTGATCAGCAGCGCGCCGTCCGCCCCAGCCTCCTTGGCGTGCTTGGTGAGGCGGATCGCCTCGCGGGTGTTGTTGGACCCGGTGCCGGCGATGACCGGGATGCGCCCGCGCGCGGCCTGGACGGTCAGCTCGATCACCCGGTCGTGCTCATCAAAGGAGAGGGTGGCTGATTCGCCCGTCGTGCCGCACGGCACGACGGCACTCGTGCCGGATCCGACGTGCCGGTCGATGAGCCGCTTGAGGGCTGCCTCATCGATCGCGTCGTTGCGGAACGGGGTGACGAGTGCCACCATCGACCCGCGCCAAACCATCGGAGCCATTATCCCACCACCTGTGTCTCACGGCGGCACGCCGCCGTGACGAGGCTGTCCACTGCATCACATCGCACGCCAATTGATCGTATCATATCGTAGCAGCCCAGATCGCCTCGCCGCCACGCGCATGCGTGGCGGACACAGGTGGTGGGATTAGCCCCTCCTCGTTGGCCACTCCACGGCGCCGTCAAAGACGCGCTGTGCCGGCCCTGTCAACACCACGTCCGTCACCCGCTGCTCGCCGCGGCGATGCCGCACGGCAAATGAGACCGAGAGCCGGTCGCCGCTGCGCGGCTCCACCTCGACGCGGATCCGGCCATTGGACCCGTTGGTCCGGCTCAGTCCATGGATAATCGCGGAGGCGGCGATCCCCGTCCCGCACGCCAGCGTCTCTTCCTCGACCCCCCGCTCATAGGTGCGCACCCGCAGCCGGCGGCCGGCCGCCTGAATGAAGTTGACGTTGGTGCCGCGCGGCGCGAACGCCGGATGCCGGCGCAGCGTCCGGCCAAGCCGCTGCACGTCCACGCGGTCCACGGCCGCCACCGGCACAACCGCGTGCGGCACTCCGGTGTTCACCACGCTCAGCCGGAAGCGGCATCCGCCCGCGGCAACGCGTCGCCCCAGCTCGAGCCCGGTCGGATCGGTCATGCGCATCGCCACCCGCTCCCCCCGCACCATCGCCGACAGCATCCCCACCTTCGTTTCAATCGTCACGGAACGTCTGGTACTTCCGTGTTGCTTGTCGCTTGTTGCTTGTTGCTGAACGTGATATAACGCAACACACCGCGCTCCGTTCCCGCACATCTGAGCCTCGGAGCCGTCGACATTGAAGATGCGCATCCGCACGTCCGCCCGGCGCGACGCCTCCAGCACCAGCATCCCATCGGCCCCGATGCCCGTATGCCGGCTGCACAACGTCCGCGCGACCTGTGGCCAAC
>JACQRE010000076.1 GCA_016206585.1 Candidatus Omnitrophota bacterium
GATAACCGCTATGGAACGGGGCAATCGACCATCGATGGGATCCTGCGCGCGACCAATCGGCTGTTGGCGGGATCCACGTTCGTCGTGGCAGGATACGGCTGGTGCGGGAAAGGTCTCAGTCAACGCGCCCGCGGCATGGGGGCTCAGGTGATCGTGACGGAAGTGGACCCGATTCGCGCGCTTGAAGCGGTCATGGATGGCTTTCGGGTCATGTCGCTGGATGATGCCGCGCCGCTTGGCGATATCTTTGTGACGGTCACCGGCTGCTCGGGCGTCGTCAGCGAGCGGCATTTTCGGCGCATGAAGGACGGGGCCATTGTCGCCAACGCTGGTCACTTCGATGTGGAGATTGACCTCCCAGCGTTGAAACGGCAAAGCCGACGCCGTCAGCTCATGCGTGGTGGCATTCACCAATATGTGCTGAAGAATGCTCGGCGACTCAACGTGCTCGGCGAGGGGCGGCTGGTGAACCTTGCCTGCGCCGAAGGCCATCCCTCCAGCGTGATGGACCTGTCCTTCGCCAACCAGGCCTTGAGCTGCGAGTACCTGAGTCGCAACGCGCGTCGGCTCACGCCTAAAGTCTATCCCGTCCCTGAGGAGATTGACCGGCAGATTGCCCAGCTCAAGCTCAAGGCGCTGGGCGTCTCCATCGACACGCTCACCCCAGCGCAGCGGCGCTATCTCACGAGCTGGGAGCTGGGAACCTAACGACTGTGTAATGTGAAAGGTGTAATGTTGCTCTGTCGAAAAGTTAGCTAGCGAACACCCAGAGGGCTCGATGCATCAGCCACCGACACAACACGAGGCCCAACTGAACGGCCCGGTACAGATCGTAGACCACGCCCCGCAAGAACGCCTGCTTGACTTGTTGCCAGGGGCGCCGGGCCGTCAGCGCCTCGCCGAACTTCCGCTTGATGACCGAGAAGACGGTCTCGACCAGCCACCG
This sequence comes from Candidatus Omnitrophota bacterium, assembly GCA_016206585.1. Classification (GTDB taxonomy): domain Bacteria; phylum Omnitrophota; class Gorgyraeia; order Aquiviventales; family Aquiviventaceae; genus JACQRE01. The sequence goes on from JACQRE010000076.1 coordinate 947, forward strand.
CTGCCCATAGGGGCGTCGCGGGAAGTAGCGCTGCATGCGCCGCCGGTACGGCGAGCGGCATCGCCCCCGCGGCCCACGCGTGGCGGGGATGATGCTCTCGATCCCGCAGGTCTCCCGCAGCCACCGGTGATTGGCTTCGCTGTCGTAGTCGGCATCGGCCAGCAGCCGGTGCAGGGGCACGACCGCCCGTGCCGCCTGGACCAGGGCGGGCAAGGTCCGACTCTGACTGCCGGTCGGACCCACCCGCGCCTGCTGCGCACAGATCACGCGCGGCTGCGTCCAGACGACCGTCGACCAGTAGAGGTAGCGGGTGTGCCAGACGCCCCAGCGCTGGCTGTAGTAGCGACTGGCCAGCCGGCGCGAGAAGCCGGTCGCGTCGAGGGCCCCGGTATGGCGCCCGTTGCGCCGGCGCGGGAACAGGCGCGCGGCGGCTTCCAGGACTTGGACCAGCAGGCGGGGTTTGACCTGGTGCCGGGCGAACCAGTGGAACGTCGAGTGGTCGGGAACGGCGCGCAGGCCCAGGGCTGCCCGCAGCTCGGCGGCACTGGCCAAGAGGGCTTCGAGCCCGCGGTAGTCGAGCTTCAGGTACTCCTTCAGACACAGACACGCCAAGAGCGAGGGCTGGGTGAACTTCTTCGGGGAGAACTTCGAGGCGTATGGCGGCAGGACATGCCCGGCCAGGCGATAGGCCAGCCGGGTGAATTGGAGCAGATCTTGGCGTGGCATAAGGCTCCCTCTCTGCCACTACTCCCACAGCCGGTGTCGTCATTGTACGCCTAAAGGGTGGTTTTCGACAGAGCAGTGACGCGCCTTTCTACAGGCACGTTTGGCGAGGTGGTAGGCGAAGACAATGATACGTCGCAGGGGCCAAGCAACAGGAGGTAGAGCGAATCGTCGGGCTTTTCTTGTCGCTTGTGGCTTGATGCTTGTCGCTGCCAGCGGTTGCGAGCCGGCCGGGATTTCCTCGGACTGGAAGCGCATCGAACCGCCGCTGGCAGCACCCGACTTCACGCTGGCTCAGCTCGAGGGTGGTGGGGTGAGCCTGGCCGATGAGCGGGGGCGCGTGGTCGTCATGGAGTTCTGGGCGACCTGGTGCCCGCCGTGCCGCTACTCTACGCCGTCGCTTGAAGCCATCCACCGTCGGTATCGCAACCGAGGCGTGACAGTGCTGCTGATTAACGCGGGGGAATCAGTCGAGCGGATCAAAGCCTGGGCCGAGCGGCGGTTTACCGC
>JACQRE010000077.1 GCA_016206585.1 Candidatus Omnitrophota bacterium
CTGGACTGGGCAAGCTCGATGACTCGCCATCGTGGAACGAGCAGGCCAGCCGCCTCGAACCTGCGGCGGGACGCGATCTAGTCCATTCCGAGCCTGATGTCGCGCGCATCCGAGCCGGTGTAGGCCAGATGCAGTTCCTCGCACACCTGCTGGATCGTGCCGTCCTCGCCGAAGGGGCCGTGCAGCGCGAGGAACGCCACATCGGGAGCCAGCGACTGCAGCGCGTGCTGCGCGAACTCGCACGCCGCCTCGACGGACACCGTCTTCGGGATGACCATCGGCGTCACCGCCAGGCGGCGCTTCGCCAGCGCCTCCGCCACGCCATGGCCGCTCTTGAGGGAGATGTCGTGCTCTCCCGACGGGCCGCCCATCACCACCGCAACCTTCAACATACCAGTCAGTGCGGAGTTCGGAGTTCGGAGTTCGGAGTAAGCACCTTCCACTCCGCACTCCACATTCCGCACTCCGCACTCTGCGTCATCGACACCACTGTTCTCCAACGACTCTTACTTCCGGTTCCAAGTGGACATTGAACTCGCTATGGACGCGGCACTGCGCGTACTCCATCAACGAGAGGACGTCATCGCACGTCGCGTGGCCCAGATTCACGATGAAATTGGCGTGGCGCAGCGAGATCTGCGCATCGCCGATCCGCGCCCCCTTCAGGCCGGCCTGGTCGATCAGCCGCCCCGCCCCGGTGCCGGGAGGGTTCTTGAAGGCGCACCCGGCCGACGGGAGCCGGATCTCCTGCGTCGTGTTGCGGTACTGCAGCGCGCGGCGGATGCGTTCGTACGCTTCCGCCGGCGGCACTTTCGGAAACCGCAGGATCACTTCGGTGACGATGCCAGGCTCCAGCTCGGCGAACCGGTAGCGGAAGCGCAGCTGCTCCCGCGTCAGCTGCCGCACCGTGCCATCGAACCCCACCAGGCTCACCTGCTGCACGAACTGGCCGATCCCCTGGGCGTTCATCGCCACAGCCCCACCGAGCTGCCCCGGCAGCCCCGCCAACAGCTCCAGATCGCCCCAGCCGTGCTTCGCCGCCAGGTAGACCAGCCGCTGCGTGAGGAGCGACGCCCCGCATACTACCGTCGCCATGGGCTCGTCCGGATGGCTCAAGTCGGTGATCGTCCGGAATTCGCGGCCCAGGTGGATGACCACGCCGCGGATGCCCCGATCCGCCGCGAGCGTGTTCGTCCCGCCGCCGATGACCGACACCGGCAGCCCGAGCCGCGAGGCGGCCCGCAGGACGTCGACGAGCTCCTCCAGCGTCGAGGGCTCGGCGAACCACTCCGCCGGGCCGCCGATGCGGAAGCTCGTGTGGTCAGCCAGCAGTTCGTGGGGACGAATGCAGCTGTGTGGCCAGGTCATGGCAGACTTCTCCGATGTCGCCGGCACCCAGGAAGAAGATCGTGTCGCCGGGTCGGGCGATCTTGCTGACGAATCCCGAGAGCTCCGGCTTCGGCACGTACCGGACCCAGGGGTGCCCCTGCGCCTTGATGAGGTGTGCGAGCCGCTCGCCGGAAATGCCGGGGATCGGCGATTCGAAGGCCGGGTAGATGTCGGTCACGATCACGCCGTCCGCCCGCTCGAAGCAGGTGCTCAGCTCCCGTTCGAGCGATTGCGTGCGGGAGAAGCGGTGCGGCTGGAAGACGACGACCCGGTGGCGCGCCGTCACGGCGTCCGCCGCGAGGGTCGCGCGAATCTCCGAGGGATGGTGGGCGTAGTCTTCGACGAACCAGATGTCGCTCGGCAGCCGGAGCACCTGGAAGCGGCGGCCGGTGCCCTGGAACAGGGCGAGCGACTCCCGGATCGTCACCAGCGGGATCTCCCGCGCCAACCCCAGGGCGATCACCGCCAGGGCGTTGAGCACGTTGTGACGGCCCGGCACCTTGAGCGTGAACGTCCCGAGCGAGCGGCCGTGGTAGCGCGCGCGGAAGCTGCTGCCGTGCCCGTTCCATTGCATCCGCTCCGCCGTCACGTCGGCGGGGACATCCAGCCCGTAGCTGCGCTGGTGCGGCGACGAGAGCGTCTGCCGGATGAGCGGGTCGTCCGCGCAGCGGATCAGCATGCCGCCGGGACGGATCTGCCCAACGAACTGTCGGAACGCCTCCACCAGCCGCTCAAACGTGTGGTAGTAGTTCAGGTGCTCCCGGTCGATGTTGGTGATGATCGCGACCTCCGGTGCGAGGTGGAGGAAGGAGCCGTCCGATTCGTCCGTCTCCGCCACCAGGTAGGAGCCGCTGCCGGCCCGGGCGTTGGTGCCGAACGAGAGCATGATGCCGCCCACGATGACCGTCGGATCCCATCCGGCGTGCAGCAGCAGCTGGGACGCCATGCCCGAGGTGGTCGTCTTGCCGTGCGCCCCGGCGATCGCCACGAGGTGATGGTCCGCCGCCACCGCAGCCAGCAGCTCCCCGCGGGTGATCGCGGGAATGCCGCGGATCCGCGCCTGCATCAGCTCCGGCTCGTTGGCCGATACGGCGGCGCTGTACACCAGCAGATCGATCGGTTGATCCGTGTGGCTGGGATGGTGGCCGGCCGACAGCGTCGCACCGCGCTGCTGGAGCCTGCGCGCGGTGCTGTTGAGCTTCGGGTCGCACCCGGAGACGGCACAGCCGCGCTCCAGGCAGATTCCCGCCAGCCCGCTCATCCCGATGCCGCCAACCCCCATGAAGTGGAGGCGTAGGCCGCGGTGAATCGCCGGCACAGGGCCGTGCGAGAGGCTCGGCGCGCCGTGGGACGGCTGGGTCATCGGTGAGCGGCTTCCAGGATCGCGTCGCTCAACCGCTGCGAGGCATCGCCGTGCTCGAGCGTGCGAAGCTGCAGGCTCATCCTGCGCCGCAAGTCCGGGTCGCCCATCAGGCGCCGCACCGCCTCCAGCACGCGCTGCGGGGTGGCCTCCGCTTCTTCGAGCACGATGCCGCCGAACGCTGCGCCCACCATCCGCGCATTCGCGCGCTGATGGCCTCCGGCATGCGGATACGGGATCAGCACTGGGGGCACGCCGCAGCGGATCAATTCGGCGATCGTCGAGGCGCCCGCCCGTGCGACGACCACATCCGCCAATGCGTAGGCCACTTCCATCTCGATGAGAAACGGCGCGGTCCAGGCGTGCAGGCCGGCGCGCGCGTACGTGTCCCGCATCATCGCCTCGTCCGCGGATCCGCTCACGTGCAGGATCTGCCACGACCGCCGCTCCTCCGGAGTGAGCGCGTGCGCGACGCCGGCCATCAACCGGTTGACGGCTCTCGCCCCCTGGCTGCCGCCGAACACGACGAGCGTGGGCCGATCCGGCGCGAAGCTAAACCGCGCGGCCGCCGTCGCCCGGGAGACGGACCCGATCGCCTGGCGGATCGGCAGGCCGGTCGTGACGGCGTGGACGCTCCTCCGGGGCGTATCGCGCAGCGCCTGCCCCGTCTCCTCAAATGACACCGCCACGCGGTCCACCCAGCGGGTGAGCCACCGGTTCGCGCGTCCCAACTCCACGTTTTGCTCATGCACCAGACAGTGGATGCGCCGCTGCTTCGCCGCCAGCACCACCGGGGCTGACACCCAGCCGCCGAAGCCCACCACCACGTCCGGCGCGAACGTATCGAAACAGCGCTGCGCCTGGCGCCACAACCGGCGCGCCTGCCGCAGCCGGCCGAGCCAATTCGTCTGCCGCTCGAGCGGGATGGGGTCGACGTCGATCGACGCTCCTCCGGCCTGCCCGGCGAGTGCGGCCATCAACGGCTCCGTGTGGGGCCGCGCGGCGTACCAGACCTTGATGCGCGCCCCGCGCGAGGCCAGGGTCCGTGCGACCTGCAGCGCGGGGATGACGTGGCCGCCGCTGCCCTCAGCCACTAAGAGCACGTTCAACGCGTCCTCCATGCCGGCTGGCCTGCACGATCAGCGCGCACGCCAGCAGGTTGATGATCATCGAGCTGCCGCCGTACGAAATCAGCGGCAGCGGCAGCCCCTTCGTCGGCAGCATCCCGGTGACCACGGCGATGTTCACCGTCGCCTCAAGACCGATCATGCCCACGAGGCCGCAGACCAGATATTTGCTGAAGAGATCCTGGGCGGCGATCGCAATCCGGAAGCCGCACGCCAGGAACAGCCCGATCAGGAAGATCACGGCGGTCGTGCCGACCAGCCCCAGCTCCTCGCCGATGATCGCAAAGATGAAGTCGGTGTGCGCGCTGGGGAGGAAGAACAGCTTCTGGAGCGACCCCCCCACCCCGAGGCCGGTCAGGCCGCCGCTGGCCATGGCGAAGTACGACTGCAGAATCTGGTAGCCGCTGCCGCGCGGATCGGCCCACGGATCCAGGAAGGCGAGGATGCGCCGGCGGCGATACTCCTCCCCGGCGATGAGGAAGACGAGCACCACCAGCGACACCGCCGCCAGTGCGGCCACGTGCTGCCAGCGCGCCTTGGCGACGCACAGCAGCAGCACCGCCACGGCCCCCATCACGATCGTCGTGCCCAAATCCGGCTGGATCAGGACGAGCCCCGCGGTGATGCCGGTGGCCAGGAGCGGCGGCAGCAGGCCGCGCCAGAAGTCCTGGATCCGCTCCGTCCGCCGCGCCAGGAAATCGGCCAGATAGAGGATGAGCGACAGCTGCGCGAACTCGGAGGGCTGGAGGCTCAACCGCCCCAGCCGGAACCACCGCCGAGCGCCCCCGATCTCCTGCCCGAAGACGTCCACGAGCACGAGCAGCACCACACTCGCCAGCAGCAGCCAGCCGGCTGAGCGGCGCACCGTCGCGTACGGGATCATCAGGCAGCCGAGCCCTAGGGCCGCCCCGCAGAGGATGCCCGCCAGATGCGTGGTGACGAACCGCGTGCTGCCTCCGTAGGTCGCCTCCGACGCCATGGCGCTTGCGGAGTAGACGGCCACCGTGCCAAGCCCCAGCAGGGCGATGATGATGACGAGCAGCAGCTGGCGCAGCTGCTTCGGACTCATGCCGTGTCCTGCGTCCTGCGTCCTGCGTCCTGCAGTCCAGCCACCAACGCTTTGAATTGCCGGCCCCGATCCTCGAAATCGCGAAACATGTCGAAGCTCGCGCACGCCGGCGAGAAGAGCACCGTCGCTCCCGGCTCACCCAGCGAGGCGGCGGTGCGCACCGCCGCCTCGAGTGTCGCGCTCGCCCGCACGATCGTGGACCCGTTGAACAGCGGGCGCAGCCGCGTCCGGGACTCGCCGATCAGCACGATCCCCCGCACGCGCTCATCATGGAGCTGTGCCACCAGCGGCCCGAAGTCCATGCCCTTGTCGCGGCCCCCGAGAATCACCACGACGTTCCCGCGGGTCTGCGCGAGCGCAAAGAGCAGGCTGTCCGGCGTCGTCGATTTCGAATCGTTCACGAACTGGACTCCCCGGACGGCGGCCACCGGCTCCAGCCGGTGTTCGAGCCCCCGGAACGCGCGGATCGCCTGCCAGCTCAACGGGTCGGCAATTCCCAGCAGGCGGCCGACCTGCAGCACCGCCTGGCCGCCGGGCGGCAACGCGCGCTGCGTCTGCGGAGCCAGGCGGAGGGCGGGCGGGTTGGAGCGGTTGTCGCCGAACCACGCGCACCGGGACGTCAACTGCCGGCTGAGCGTGACGAAGCGCTCGTCCAGGCCGTTGAGCACCGCCCAGTCATCAGGCGTCTGGCTCTGGAAGAGGCGGGCCTTGGCCGTCAGATACGCCGCTTCGTCCTGATGGCGGTCCAGATGGTTCGTGCCCAGGTTGAGCAGGATGCCGATCGCCGGCCGGAAGCGGTCGCACCACAACAGCTGGAACGAGCTGACTTCCACCACGGCGATCGACTCCGGCGTGAGCTGGTCGATCACCGAGGAAAACGGAATCCCGAGGTTGCCGCAGGCCACCGCATGGCGGCCGCTGGCCTGCACGACTTGGGCGATCAGCGTGACGGCGGTGCTCTTGCCGTTCGTGCCGGTGACGGCGACGATGGGTGCCCGGCAGAAGTAGAAGGCCAATTCGATCTCGCTGATGATCGGCAGGCCCCGGCGGAGCGCCCAGGGCACCGGTCCGGAGGATTCCGGCACGCCGGGACTGATGACCATCAGCTCGGCCCACTCGATGATCTCTTCGCTGTGACCGCCGATTTCCACGGCTTCGGCGCCGAGCGGCTCCAGGCGCTCACGGGCCGCGCGCAGCTCCGGCGCATCCCGCTGCTCCGTGACCCGGACGCGGCACCCCATGCGGCAGAGCAGCTCCGCGGCGGCCAAGCCGCTGCGGCCCAACCCGACCACCGCGACGCGGCGGTCCTGCCAGGAGCGTCCCAACACGTCCGTCGATTCCAGCGGCGGCTTGCCGGCGTCGACGATGGTCATCCCACCACCTGCGCCTCGCGGCGGCATCCCGCCGCGGCGAAGTCAGTCATGTGACGAGAACAACGACAGTCGTCTGTCATCTTCGCGCCTTGCCGCAGGCGAGGCGGCGCAGGTGGTGGGACCCGCGTCAGGCCCAGCATCGCCAACAGCGCGCCGGCGATCCACAATCGCACGATCACCTTGGGCTCGCTCAGGCCTCCCAGATGGAAGTGGTGGTGGATGGGTGCCACGCGGAAGATGCGCCGTTTGCCCCGCCATTTGTACGAGGCGACCTGCAGCATCACGGAGAGCGCTTCCACCACGAACACTCCGCCGACGATCAGCAGCCAGAGCGCCGTGTGGGTCAGGAGGCTGATCGTGCCCAGCGCCGCCCCAAGGCCCAGCGCTCCCACGTCGCCCAGGAACACGGAGGCCGGAAAGCTGTTGAACCACAGAAAACCCACGCACGCGCCGGCCAGGCTCGCGCACCACGGCACGAGGACGCGGCTGGGCCCGTCGCCAGCCAGCGCCCAGCACCCCAGCACCAGCAGCACGATGGCGACGCACCCGGCCGCCAACCCGTCCATGCCGTCGGTCAGATTGACGGCGTGGGCGCACCCCGCGATGACGAGCATCGCGAACGGCACCCACGCCCATCCGAGCTCCACGCTCCGGTTGAGCCAGGGCAGCTCGACGGCGCTGTACGGGTGGGAGGGCGAGGAGGTGGCCAGGCCGACGCCGGCACCCACCGCGAGGGCCACGAGCAGCTTCGGCCGGCTGCGCAGCCCGAGGGCGTTGACGCCGCGGAACTTCAGCCAATCATCGACCAGCCCCACCGCGCCCACCCCGAGCACCGCGGCGAGGACGAGCCAGCCGTCCCGCTGTCCCAGGCCGCCAGCGAGCGCGGCGACGAGGATCCCGACCGCCAGCACGCAGAGGCCGCCCATGGTGGGCGTCGAGGACTTGGTGGCCTGGTAGGCGAGCAGCGGGGGGCAGTCCTCGTAGCGGGCGGGGGCAATGGCCTGCGCACGCGAGAGCCAACGGATCGTCCACCGCCCGAACAACAGGCAGCCCCCCGCGCTGATGAAGAACATCAGCGCGGCTTCAGCGAGCGAGTTCACGCTGCACGCGTTGGTAGTGTTGGACCAGGAAGTCGGTGACCTGCTCGAGGTTGAGCTTGCGTGAGCCTTTGACCAGCAGGCCGTCGCCCTGCTGCAGGACCGACGGCAGCTGCTGGAGCAATTCCTGGACCGTGCGGTAGGTGGTCACCCCGTCCGGCCTGGTCTCGCGCACCCCGTGCGCCACCTGGTCGGCATATTCGCCGACCGCCATCACCGCATCGATGCCCAGCTGGCTCGCCAGCCGCCCGATCGCCTGATGGGCGGAGGGCGCATAGGTGCCGAGCTCTAGCATGTCGCCGACGATCGCGATCTTCCGGCGCACCTCAAGGTCGCGCAGCGTCTCCAGGGCGCGGGCGAACGAGAGAGGGTTCGCGTTGTAGCAGTCGTTGAGGATCGTCAGGCCGTTGCACCGGAGCACCTGCGAGCGCAGCGGCACCGCCTGGAACGATGCCAGCCGCTCCTTCGTCACCGACAGCGGCACCCCCATGGCCCATACGCAGGCGATCGCCGTCAGCGTGTTCTCCACGTTGTGGTAGCCGATGAGCGGGACGGTCCACTGGGTGATCTGGTCGCGCAGCCGCACGCGCATCTGTTCGCCGGAGCGCTCGATGTCCAGCGCCTGGAGATCACACCGGTCGGTCGTCCCGAACGTCACGACCCGCACCCCCCGCTTGAGACGGCGCGGGGCTTCCAGACAGATGTCGAGCTGGTCACCCGGCAGGACGACGGACCCGTCCATGGGGAGCGCATCCAGCAGCGACAGCTTCTCGTTGAGGACGCCGAGCAACGAACCGAAGAACTCCAGGTGGACCGGGCCGACGTTGGTGATCACCGCGGCGTCCGGCTCGACGATCGAGGCCAGATACGCGATCTCGCCGGGGTGGTTCGAGCCCAGCTCCACCACCGCCACGCGGTGCGCGGGAGCGATCCGCAGGAGCGTCAGCGGTACGCCGATGTGGTTGTTCTGGGTACCCACCGTCCTCAGCACCGTGTCCGGGCCGCCCAGCAGGTGCGCGATCAGCTCCTTCGTCGTGGTCTTCCCGCAGGAGCCGGTCACCGCGATGACGGGCACGCGGGAGCGGCGCCGGTGGTCGCGCGCCAGATCGCCCAAGGCCGCCGTCGTATCGTCGACCAACACCGTCGGGAGCGAGCCGGCCCCGTTCGTCAGGGCCGGCAGCCGCGAGACGATCAGGCAGGAGGCCCCCCGGTGCACCGCCTCGTTGATGAACTCGTGGCCGTCCAGGCGATGCCCGTGGATGGCGACAAAGGCCTCACCCGGCAGGAGGCAGCGGGAGTCAATGGAGATGCCGCTGACCGGCTGATCGATCGCCCCGCGCAGGAGCCGCCCGCCGGTGGCCTCCAGCACGCGGCGAACCGTCCACGCACTCATGACGACACCACCACGCTGTGGCGGGCCTCGATCCAGCGCTCCACGACGTCACGATCCGAGAACGGCACCGAGATGTTCTGGAAGAGCTGGTAGGCCTCGTGGCCCTTGCCGGCGATCAGCACGGTGTCGTCCCGCTTCGCGGCGCTCAGCGCCGTCGTGATCGCCTGCTCGCGGTCCGGCATCACCTCGAAGTGCGTGAACCCCGGCGGCAGGCCGGCCTTGATCTGCCGGATGATATCGAGCGGTTCCTCGCCCCGCGGGTTGTCGGACGTCAGGACCACGTGGTCGGCGAGGAGGCCCGCCATCTTCCCCATCACCGGCCGCTTGCTCTGATCGCGGTTGCCGCCGCAGCCGAAGACGACGATGAGGCGGCCCCGCGTCAGCTCCCGCAGCGAGAGCAGCACGAGCCGCAGGGCGTCACCGGTGTGGGCGTAGTCGATCAGGATGTTGATCTCCGCGTCGTTCGGGACCCGTTCCAGCCGGCCGGGCACATGATCGAGCGACGCCAAGCCGTCCCGGATCGCGTTCGGGGAGACGCCGAGTGCCAGCAGTGCCGTGGCCGCCGAGGCGATGTTCCACACGTTGTGGCGGCCGAGCATCGGTGTCGTGACCGGCACCACACCCCACGGGGTGTCCAGGATCAGGCTGATGCCCTGCCAGGAGCAGAGCACCTGCTTGACGGACACCTTCGCCGGCCGCTCCATCCCGAAGGTGACGATCGGCCGGCTGGGGATCGTTTCCGCCAGCACGCGGCCGTACTCGTCATCCGCGTTGAGGATAGCGGTCCCGCCGGGCCGCAGGTAGTTGAAGAGCCGCCGCTTGGCCTGGGCGTAGGCGTCGCGGGTCTTGTGGTAGTCGAGGTGGTCGGAGCCAAGATTCGAGAAGACCGCCGCCTCCAGCTCCAACCCGTCGATCCGTCCCTGCGCCAGGGCGTGTGACGAGACCTCCATCGCGCACCACTGCAGCCCCTGCCCCACCATCTGCGCGAAGTACCGCTGGAGCTCGAGCGGACCCGGCGTCGTGTTGGTCGAGGGCAAGACGCGGTCGCCGATCTGGTAGACGATGGTGCCCAGCAGCCCCGCGCGGAACCCCGCGGCGTCCAGCATCGTCTTCAGGAGATAGGTCGTGGTCGTCTTGCCGTTGGTGCCGGTGACGCCGATCAGCTTGAGCTTGCTCGACGGGTGGCCGTAGAACCGCCGGGCGATGGCGATGAGCGCCTCGCGACTGTCCCGTACGGTGACGCACGGACACGCCCGGGTGGATGCGGCATGGGCACCCGGCGCCGAGGAGGCGATGCCCTGGCGGTAGCTCGCCGGGAGGTGCTGGGCGACCACCGCCGAGGCGCCTCGCGCGACCGCCTCTTCAATGAAGGCGTGCCCGTCCATCGAGGCGCCGGGGATCGCCACGAAGAGATCTCCGGGCCGCACCTGCTTGGAATGGCAGGCGAGGCCCGCCACCGGCACCGCCGCCACCGGATCCGACGTCACCCCGTGCAAGAGATCCCGCAGATTCATGCTGTCCGTTCCCCTTGGTTCACGGCCACTTCGCCACGACGCCCGACCCCGGTGCTTTCACGGCGATCCCCGCCGCGGATTGCCGCGGCAGCTCCCAATACGCCGCAAGCTGTTCCACCACCCGCTTGAACATCGGCGCGGACACCACACCGCCGAAGTAGAGCGGACGCGGCTCATCGACGCAGATGACGATCACAAACCGTGAGTCGGGCACCGGCCCCAAGCCGACGAAGGAGGCGACGAAACGGCTGTGGGAGTAGCGGCCGGTTGGCTCCAGCTTCTGAGCCGTCCCGGTTTTACCGGCCACCGTGAGGCCCTGGACATTCGCCAGCTGGCCGGTGCCCGACTCGACGACACTGACAAGCATCCGTTGAACGGTGTGCGCGGTTTCGGAGCTGATGATCCGGACGGGCGCTGCCTGGGCGTGGGAGCGCACCACGCGGCCGTCCGGTGTTTGGACGCGATCGACGATGAAGGGACGGACTCTGAATCCGCCGTTGGCGATGACCGCCGTCATCACCGCCAATTGCAGAGGGGTCACCGCAATCTCCTGTCCGATCGGCACGATGAACGGCGAGAGCCTGGACCACCTCGACGGCGGGCTGAGGATCCCGCTGACCTCGCCCGGGAGGTCGACGCCGGTCTTCTGGCCGAAGCCGAAGGCCCGGATGTGCCGGTAGAGCTCGTCCGGCTTGAGCCGCTGCGCGGCTTTGGCGGTGCCGATGTTGGACGAGTAGGCGACGACGTCGTGAAACGAGAGTGCGCCGTGGGGGCGGTGGTCGTGCAGGACGTGCCGGGCCACCGTGGGGTAGGAACCGTTTTCGCAGAACACCGGCTCCTCGGGCGTGATGCGGCCTTCCTCGATCAGCGCGGCGGCCGTCACCACCTTGAAGGTGCTGCCCGGCTCGAAGAGATCGGTGACGGCGCGGTTGCGCCGGAAGTCCGCCGGTGCCTCCGCCGGCTTGTTGGCGTCGAAGGACGGCGCGTTGGCCATCGCCAGAATGGCGCCGGTGTCGGGGTCCATCACGATGATGGAGCCGCCCTTCGCATGGTACTTCTTGACCCCCCACGCGAGGCTCTCCTCCGCCGCCTGCTGGACAATGCTGTCGATCGTCAGCACGACGTCGTAGCCGTCGACCGGGTCCGTCTGCGTCGTCCAGGGACCGATCAGGAGGTCGCCCTTCGCATCGCGCAGCGTCGCGCGCCACCCATCCTGTCCTTTGAGAACGCCGTTGAGCGTCAGCTCGAGCCCCTCCAGCCCCTGCTGATCGACGTCGACGAATCCGAGGAGATGGCCGGCCATGCGCCCGTGCGGATAGAACCGCTTCAGCTCTTCCAGTACCCCGATCCCTTCGTCGCGCATCGTCGCCAGCGGGGACATGACGGTATGATCCACCTGCCGGGCCACCCAGACGAATCCCTTGTCCCGCTCCAGCCGCTCCCGGATCCGGTCGGCGCTGCGCCCGGTCATCTTCGCCAGCCGGTTGGCCATCTCGCGCTTGCCGGTCACCTGCCGGGCGTTGGCGTAGACCGACGGCACGGGAATGCTCACCGCCAGCATCGTCCCGCTCCGGTCGAAGATGGCGCCGCGGGATGCCCGCAGCGGCTGAGTCGCCTGGTGCTGAGCCCGGGCGATCGCGCTGAGCTGCGGCGCGGACACCACCTGGAGCCAAAGGCAGCGAAGCCAGAGGACCCCGAGCAGCCCGAGGCCGATGAGCAGCACCGCAGCGATCCGGTCATTCGTCGTCCGCACGTTGACGTGCGTGGGGCGCATCAGGTGCCATCAATCTGCGGTGTCGCCGCCGGCAGCCTCATCGTGGTCCAGGGCTGCCAGGGTGCGCCCAAGCGTCCGGTCAGCCGCAGGCCCCGACCGGGCGGATCCCGCCGTCATCGTCCCGGGCCGCGTGCTCGCGGCCGCCGGATGAGCCGGTGACAGGGTTGACCATGCGACCAGCTTCAACTGCCGGTCCTTGACGACCTGGGCCAGACGAGCCGGCGAGGACAATCCCGCGATCTGCACGTTCAGCCAGGACACGTCGGTCTGCCGGGCGTGCAGCTGATGCATCCGCTCGCCCACCGCATACCCTTTCATGACGACCGCCGTGCGCTGTGCTACTTGGAGGCAGCCCAACGCGACGATGAAACCGATCAGCAGGAACCACTGCCGCACACGCATCAGCGCCGCTCAATCGCTCGCAGCTTGGCGGAGCGCGCCCGCGGATTGGCGGAGCACTCGGCGGCGGACGGGGGCACCGGCTTCTTGGTCAGCACCGTCCACCATCCCTCCCGCACCCCCTGCGCAAACGCCCGCTTCACCAGCCGGTCTTCCAGCGAATGGAACGCCAGGATCACCGCCCGGCCGCCCGGCTTGAGGAGTCTGGGCAGGCGTTCCAGGAGCGACGCCAGGGCGCCCAGCTCATCGTTGACCGCCATCCGCAGCGCCTGGAACGTCCTGGTCGCGACGTGGAGCCGGCCGTGACGCGCTGAAGCCGGCACCGCCTGCGCGATCAGACGGACGAGTTCGGCCGTGGTGCGGATGGGGCGGCTGTGGCGCGCCTGCACGATGCGCTGGGCGATGCGCCGCGCGAACCGCTCTTCGCCCAGCTCGTCGAGCAGCCGGGCCAGCTCCTCTGCCGGCAGCTCGTTGACGAGCGATTCGGCCGTCTCCTCCTGTTCGTCATCCATGCGCATATCGAGCGGCCCGTCCTTGGAGAAGCTGAAGCCGCGGTCCGGCCGGTCCACCTGCATGCTGGACATGCCCAGATCGAGCAGCAGGCCGTCGAGGCCCCCGATCTTCAACTCATCGAGGAGCGCGTGGAGATCGCGGTAGTTGCCGTGAACGAAGGTGATTTGCGGGGTGAATTCCGTGAGGCGCTTGCGGGCCAGATCGAGAGCTTCGCGGTCGCGGTCGACGGCGATGAGGTGCCCTTGCGGCAGCAGGTGGGGAACGATCATGAGGCTGTGGCCGCCGGCTCCGACGGTGCCGTCCGCGATCACCGCACCGGGCTTCGGAGCGAGGAGCTGCACGGCCTCGGCACCCATCACCGGTTGGTGCCAGGCCGCGGGCGGTTGACGGATCATCGTGGCGAGGGCCGTCACGCCCCCAGTCCGTTCGTCATCTCGCTCCACCCGCATCGCCAGTCGCCGCCGCCAGCGTCACTCCAGCATGACGCGCTCAGCCACTTCCTCGAAGCTCTGCCGCGAGCTCTCGTAGAACGCCTGCCACTTCTCTTTCGACCAGATCTCCATCCGGCTGGAGACCCCGACGATCACGACGTCCTGCTTGATCTGGGCGAACTCTTTCAGCGTCTTGGGGAGCAGCAGGCGGCCCAGTCCGTCGACCATCACCTCGGCCGCGCCCGAGAAGAACATCCGGTTGAACTTGCGCCCCTCCCCTTTCGTGAAGGGGATCTGCTTGAACCGGCTCTCGGCGATCCGCCACTCGGATTCGGGAAACAGGAAGAGACAACCGTCCAACCCGCGGGTGAGGAACAGCGATTTCACGTCGTGCTCTTTGAGCGCTTGGCGGAATTTGGCGGGGACAATCACGCGGCCCTTGCGGTCGATCGTATGTTCGTATTCTCCGTAGAACATCGGGCCTCACAGGCTCGCGTCTGATCATTTACCACATTCTTCCACTTCCATCCACAACGACGCCCAAAACTATACCTTCCCAGCCCCATTGCTGTCAAGACAAAAAGCATCAATTTCTACGTAACATTAAGCGGCTGAAGGCGTGAGCGCAGGCCGGGAGACGGTGGGGATGGTGCGCGGAACTGGAAGAAACGGAAGCGGTTAGCGGGAGGAGGAGCGGGCGAAAACCCGGCGGGCGCGGCTCACATCGCGCCGGATCTGCGCGCGCAGCGCCTCGGGGCTTGGAAAGCAGCGTTCGCCCCGCAAGCGGGCCAGCAGAGAGACGGCGACTGGGCGGCCGCGCAGCGTGCCTGAGAAGTCAAGGACATGGACTTCGCAGACGAGCGGCCCGGAGCCGAAGGTGGGGCGCACGCCGAGATTCATCACCCCCCCACCTATCAGTTCGCCGGGGACGAAGTGGCGCACCGCTCCAATGGAGTGGAGCCGCACGGCGTAGACGCCGCACGGCGGGAGCACCTGGGAGGTCAGATGGAGATTGGCCGTCGGGAACCCGAGGCGGCGGCCGCGGCCGGCCCCCCGCACGACGCGCCCATGGAGCTCGGGCGAGCGCCCGAGCAGCTGGCGCGCCGCGGCCAACCGTCCCTCGGCGATGAGGCGGCGGATGCGCGAGCTGGAGACTGGCAGCCCGCCGCGGCGGACCTGCGGGACGGCGACGATGCGCAGGCCGTGCCGCGCGCCGATCGCCCGCAGCACCTCCATGTTGCCGCGGCGGTTGCGGCCGAAGAGGAAGCCTTCTCCGACGACCAACCCCACCGCGCGCAGCCGGCGAACCAGCACCTGCTCGGCGAACTGCGTCGCGGTCAGCCGGGCGAACGGTTTCGTGAAGGGGATCACCCAGATCCACGTGACACCCAGCGCGCGCAGCCGCTCCACTCTGGCCTCCAGCGGCATGAGCGTGGGGTGCGGCGATCCTGGATCAAGCACGGTCTGGGGATCGGGATCGAACGTGATCACGGCCCCGGTGCCGCGCAGCCGACGCGCCA
>JACQRE010000071.1 GCA_016206585.1 Candidatus Omnitrophota bacterium
ACCTGTTCCACTCCTCCAAGACGAAGGAAGGGGAGTACAACTTCGTCGGCTACGCCAGCGAGGAGGCGGACCGGCTGCTCATCGAGGGGCGGCGGACGTTCGACCAGGCGGCGCGGGCGCGGATCTACCATCAGCTGCACCGCCGGCTGGCTGAGGACCAGCCCTACACCTTCCTCTACGTGGCCGATGCGCTGCCCATCGTCGCCTCCCGGTTCCGCAACGTGGTGGCGACACCGGTGGGCATCGGCTACAACTTCATCGACTGGTACGTGCCCCGGGACGAGCAGCGGTATCGACGCATGGCCCCATGAACGCAGTTCGGAATTTGGAGTTCGGAGTTCGGAGTCGCTTTCACTCCGCACTCCGCACTCCGCATTCCACACTCAGGATTCTCCGATGACTTCCTATCTGTTTAGTCGATTACTTGGGTTGATCCCGGTGCTGCTCTGGATCACGGTGATCTCCTTCGGGATCATGCACCTGGCTCCGGGGAAGCCGACCGACGCCGCGCTGCAGTTCAACCCGAAGGTCTCGCTGGAAGCGCGGCAGCGGATGGAGAAGCTCTACGGGCTGGATCAGCCGCTGCCCGCGCAGTATCTCCAGTGGCTGGGCCGGCTGTCGCGGCTCGATTTCGGCCGCTCGTTCCTCGACGACCGCCCGGTCATGGAGAAGATCGTCGAGCGGCTGCCCATCACGCTGACGATCAACGTCTGGTCGCTCCTGCTCATCCTGGGCCTCGCCGTGCCGCTGGGGGTGATCTCGGCGGTGCGCCCGGGCGGGCTGTTCGACCGGCTCACGACCGTCTTCGTCTTCATCGGCTACTCGATGCCCTCCTTCTGGCTGGCCCTGCTGTGCATGGCGCTCTTCGGGGTGACGCTGCGCTGGCTGCCCGTCTCCGGCGTCCACTCGCTCGACCACGAGTCGTTCGGACTGATCCAGCGCTGGCTGGACACCGCCTGGCACCTCCTCCTGCCGATTAGCATCGCCGCGTTCGTGAGCTTGGCCGGCATGTCGCGCTATATGCGCTCCAGCATGGTCGAGGTGCTGCGGCAGGATTACATCCGCACGGCGCGGGCGAAGGGGCTGCCGGAGCGGCGCGTGCTGTTCCGCCACGGATTGCGCAACGCGCTCCTGCCGGTGATCACGATCCTGGGGCTGTCGCTGCCGGATCTGATCGGCGGCAGCGTGATCGCGGAGACGATCTTCTCGATCCCGGGCATGGGGCGGCTGTTCTACGAGGCGGTGATGGCGCGCGATTACCCGGTCGTGATGGCGCTCGTGACGGTCGGGGCGGTGCTGACGATGCTGGGCAACCTGCTGGCGGATCTTGGCTACGCGTACGCCGACCCCCGCATCCGCGTCGGCAAAGGCGAGCGATGAAGACCCTGGGCCCGGTTCCGGTTGGCCGCTCCCGCTCGCCGGCGGGCCCCCGGCCGTCCGCTCGTTCCGGTGCGGGCTCCGGGCGCCCGAGTCGGCGCCGCGGCCGGGCAACTCCGCGCCTCCCGGCGCGATCGAACAGCCCGGCCGTGCTCCAGGGGATACGGCGCCTCCCCGGGCTGAGCCCGCACAGTCACTCGCGGTCCGGCCGGGGGCCCGCCGAAATGATAGGAGAGGAACTGGTGGTTTCCTGATGAGGAATTGGTTGGCGGTGGTTGGCGGCGTGACCCTGTTGATCTTGGCCGTGGTGGCCATTGCGGCCCCCTGGATCGCACCGCACGATCCGATGCAGGTCAACCTGCCGGATGCGCTGCTGCCGCCCTCGGCGGCGTATCCGCTCGGCACCGACCCGCTGGGCCGCGACGTGCTCAGCCGGCTCATCTACGGCACGCGGATCTCGCTCCTCATCGGCTTCATCGCCGTGGGGATCGCCGTCCTCGTGGGCTGCCTCGTCGGGGCGGTCGCGGGATTCTACGGCGGATGGGCGGACGCCCTCTTGATGCGCCTCGTCGACACGCTGCTGTCGATCCCGTCAATCTTCCTGCTGCTGGCCATCATCGCGATGGATCCGGCCGAGACGCTGCTGCGCTGGGGCGAGCTGCCGGTGATCGGCGGGCTCTTCGCGGCGCTGTTCCAGGCGGTTGATCCGCACATCGTGGTGTTGATGGCGGTCATCGGCCTGATGAGCTGGATGGGGGTGGCCCGGCTCGTGCGGGCGGAGATCCTCAGCCTCAAGGAGCGCGAGTTCGTGCTGGCCGCGCGGGTCCTCGGCGCCTCGCCGCTGCGGCTCATCGCGACACACCTCCTCCCGAACGCGATGGGGCCGGTGCTGGTGAGCGCCACGCTGGGGGTTGGGGGGGCGATCCTCACCGAGTCGGTCCTAAGCTATTTAGGGTTGGGGGTGCAGCCGCCGGTGCCGAGCTGGGGCAACATCCTGAATGAGGGCCGAGTTGCGCTGGGCGTGGCCTGGTGGCTGACGCTCAGCCCGGGGATGTGCATTCTGGTGACCGTCCTCGCATTTAACCTGCTAGGAGAAGGGATCAGAGAATGGTTGGGACGACAGTGACGGCAGCAGACGCAGCGACAAGCAACAAGCGACAAGCAACATGTCAACACCACTGTTAACCGTTGAGAATCTGTCCGTCTCCTACCAGGGTCGCGGTGAGGAGGCGGTTCGGGCGGTGGAGGGGGTGAGCTTCACCGTCGAGCCGGGCGAGGTGCTGGCACTCGTTGGGGAGTCGGGCTGCGGCAAGACGAGCGTCGCGCTGGCGCTGACCCGGCTGCTGCCCTCAAGTGCTGCCGTCTCCGGCCGGGTGACGATCGACGGGCTCAACACGCTGGAGGCTGCGGCAGACTCGCTGCGGGCGATCCGCGGCGGGACGATTGGCTACGTCTTCCAGGATCCCGCCGCCTCCCTCAACCCGGTGCTGACGATCGGCGAGCAGCTGGTCGAGGCGATCACGCTGCATACGGAGGCGCGCGGTGCATCAGCCGGACACCTGGCGGTCGAATGGCTGCAACGTGTGGGGATCGTCTCAGCCGAGGAGCGGCTGCACGCATACCCCCATGAGTTTTCCGGCGGGATGCAGCAGCGCGTCTGCCTGGCGATGGCGCTGGCGGCTCAGCCCGCGCTGTTGGTCGCCGATGAGCCGACGACTGCGCTGGACGTGACGGTGCAGGTGCAGATTCTCCGCCTCCTGCGCGATCTCCAGCGGAGCCTCCGCCTCTCGGTGCTGCTCATCTCGCACGACCTGACCGTCGTGGAGCGCATCGCCCATCGGGTCGGCGTCCTCTCGGCCGGACGGCTGGTGGAGCTCGGGCCGACGGACCAGGTGCTCCGCCAGCCGCAGCACCCGTACACCGCACAGCTGCTGCAGTACCGGAACATGATCAGCCTGAGGCCGAATCACCAATGACCAAATTCCAATCACCAAATAAACACCAAACACCAATGGACCAATCACCAAACACGCTGTTTGGTGATTCGGTCATTGGTCCATTGGTGATTATGTGGTGTTTGGAATTTGGTGTTTGGTGATTTGTAGGAGTGGCGATGACGGTAATTCTTGAAGCGGTCCATGTCAGCAAATCCTTTCCGCGGCGGGGGGGCGTGCTGCGCCGGCAGCTCGGCGCCGTCCAGGCCGTGGAGCGGGTCAGTCTGGCCTTGGGAACCGGCGAGTCGCTGGGGCTTGTGGGGGAATCGGGATCCGGCAAGACGACGCTCGCGAAGCTGTTCATCGGGTTGCTGCGTCCCACCGAGGGGGAGGTCCTGGTGCGGGGCGCCTCCTGGTTCCGGCTGCGCGGCGGGGAGCGGTTGGCCGCCAGGCGCACGGTGCAGTTCGTCTTCCAGGATCCGATGAACAGCCTCAACCCCCGCATGACCGTGGAGGAGGCGCTCAGCGAGCCGCTCAGCATCCACCGGCTGGCCGCCGGAGCCTCGCGGCGCGCCCGGGTGGACGCGCTCCTCGAGCTGGTCCGCCTCTCGACGTCGTACCGCCGCCGCCTGCCGCGCGAACTCAGCGGCGGCGAGCGCCAGCGCGTCGGCATCGCGCGGGCACTCGCGGTGGAGCCGGCAGCGCTCATCTGCGATGAGCCGATCGCCTCGCTCGATGTGTCGGTCGGCGCCCAAATCCTCGAGCTGCTGCGCGCGCTCTGCCGGGAGCGCCGCTTGGCACTCCTCTTTATCTCCCACGATCTGCGCGCGGTCGCCTCGCTGTGCCGGCGCATCGCGGTCATGCGGGAGGGCAAGTTGCTAGAGTTGGCACCGACTGAACAGATCGTGAACCGTCCCGGCCACCCCTACACCACGCTGCTCCTGCGCAGCGCCGAGTTAGATCTCGATCAAGCATAGTCACTTGTGACCTGTGACGCCTGCCTTTCGCTATCCTGTGTTATAATAACCTCTTATGATGGAACGTTTTTGGCATGCCTTCATCCCGCTCTGCGTCGCGTTCGATGGCATCGGCCTCCTGCCGCTGTTCTGGGGGATGTCGCAGCAGCTTCGCGCCGTCCAGCGACGCCGGGCGATCGCCGAGGCGGTGCTGACGGCATTTTTTGTGGCGTTCGGGTTCCTGCTCGTGAGCCGGTTCGTCTTCTCGCTCATGGGGCTGGAGCTGGCCGACATCATGGTGGCGGGCGGGGGGATTCTGATCGTGCTCTGTTTGCGGGAGCTGCTGCTGCCGGCCAAACCGGTCCGGGGCGGCTCCCCGAGCCCGGGCGTCGTGCCGTTGGGTGTGCCGCTGTTGACCGGTCCGGCGGTCCTGACGACCGTGCTGCTCGTGCGAGACCAGTATGGCTGGGCGGTCACGGTGGCCGCGCTGCTGGCGAACATGGCGCTGGTCTGGGGCCTCCTGCACGGCGCTGCGGTCTTGATGCGGCTGCTCGGGCAGGAGGGGGCTGAGGCGATCTCCAAAATTTTCAGCGTCATCCTGACGGCGTTCGGCGTGATGCTCATTCGCCAGGGCATCACCACCTACTTGACACCATGACACACAGATCATGCGGAACATCCTGACCTTCGTGCTGGCCGGCGGGAAGGGCGAACGGCTGCTGCCGTTGACCCAGCACCGGGCCATGCCCGCGGTGCCCTTCGGCGGCATCTACCGGATCATCGACTTCACGCTGTCGAACTGCATCAACTCCGGGATCCGCAAGATCCACGTCCTGATCCAGTACAAGTCGCACTCGCTCCAGCGCCACCTCCAGATGGGCTGGAACATCTTCCAGAGCGAGCTGGGCGAGTAC
>JACQRE010000073.1 GCA_016206585.1 Candidatus Omnitrophota bacterium
TAGCGGAAGATGTTGTCGACGAAGAGCAGCACGTCCTGTCCCTCCTCGTCGCGGAAGTGCTCGGCCATGGTCAGCGCCGAGAGGGCCACGCGCAGCCGTGCTCCGGGCGGCTCGTTCATCTGCCCGAAGACGAGCGAGGTCTTGTTGACGACGCCGGAGTGGTTCAATTCAAGCCACAGGTCGTTGCCCTCGCGGGTACGCTCGCCCACACCGGCGAAGACGGAGACGCCGCCATGCTCGGTGGCGATGTTGCGGATGAGTTCCTGGAGGATGACCGTCTTGCCCACGCCGGCCCCTCCGAAGAGCCCCACCTTGCCCCCCTTCGGATAGGGCGCGAGCAGGTCGATGACCTTGATCCCCGTCTCGAAGATGGTGCGCACGGGCAGCTGGTCCTCGAAGGAGGGCGGGTCCTTGTGGATGGGTGCTCGCCGCTTGGGCTCAGGCAGGGCGCCGCGCTCATCGAGCGGCTCACCGAGCAGGTTGAAGATGCGGCCCAGCGTCTGCTTGCCGACCGGCACGGTGATGGGGTGGCCTGTGTCGAGCGCCTTCATGCCGCGCACCAGTCCATCGGTGGCGTCGAGGGCGATGCAGCGCACCGTGTTGTTGCCGATGTGCTGGGCGACCTCCAGCGTGAGGTGGATCTGCTGCTTCTCGTCCTCGAGGCGGATCGCGTTGAGGATCTGCGGGAGTTTGTCCGCGTCGAATCGGATGTCGACGCTGGGCCCGATGATCTGCACGATCGTGCCGTAATTTTCAGCCATACCGACTCCTCTCCGCAACAGGCGACAAGCGACATGCAACACGTGAAGCATACGCTCTCAAAGTGCTGCTTGTCGCTTGTTGCTTGTCGCTGAGGTTCACTTGAGCGCTTCGGCTGTTCCAACAATCTCACTGAGTTCCTTGGTGATGCTTGCCTGGCGGAGCTTGTTGCGCTGCCTCGTGAGCGACTTGAGCAGCTCCTCGGCGTTGTCGGTGGCGTTCTTCATGGCGATCATCCGCGCGGAATGCTCCGATGTGAACGCCTCGAGCATCGCGCGCTGGAACGTCGCCAGCGCCCACCGCGGTAAGAGATCTTCAAACACGCGTGTTGGCGACGGCTCAAAGATGTACTCCGTCGCCGCGGGGGCGTGGGGCGTGGGGCGTGGGGCGTGGGAAGACGCTCCCTCGCCTCTCGTCTCCTGCCCCGTGCCCCCTTGCAGTTGCACGGGCAGCCATTGCACCACCGCCGGCCGATACACCATCGCGGACTTGAACTCGGAATAGAGCAGGTGCACGGAGGAGGCCTGTCCCGAGAGGAACCGCGCCATCAGCGCGCGCCCGATCGCGTCGGCCTTGGCCAGGTTGGGCCGCCCCGCCAGGTCCAGGTACGACTCCACGCCGGGGTAGCCGCGCTTCGTGAAGTGACGGGCGCCCTTCTTCCCGACGTAGACCAGTTGGGTCGGCTGCCGGCCGTCCTTCCGGAGGTACGAGTCGGCCAGCTGGAGCAGGTTCGTGTTGTAGGAGCCGCACAGCCCGGTGTCCGACGTGAACAGCACCAGCGCGGCGGGCGCATTCGCCGCGGATGCGCACAGCGGATGGGTCAGACCCGACCCGACGGCGGCGAGCACCCGCTGGAGCAGCCCGTCGAGGAACTCCAGCGTGCTGCGCGCCTGCACCAGCCGGTCCTGCGCGCGCTTGAGCTTCGAGGCGGAGACGAGCTGCATCGCCCGCATGATCTGCTTGGTGCTCTGGATGCTGCGCAGCCGCCCGCGGATCTGCCGGATCGACGCCATGAACTACAGCGACAAGCAACAAGCGACAAGCAACAGTACGCGGTAGCGTGTGCTGTTGCATGTGGCCTGTGGCATGTGGCTTCCTTGATCCCGACACATGTTATGCCCGTGACGTAGCCAGAAACTGCTGCTTGCACTGGCCGGCCGCCTCATCGAGCCGCTTGGCGATCACGTCGGAGAGCTCCTTGGTCTTCTCGATGTCGTGCAGGGCGTCGGGATAGCGCTCCTCGAGGAACGCGTGGAAGGCATGCTCGAACGGCTTCACCTGCTCCTTGGGAAGATCGTCGAGATGGCCCTGGTTTGCGACGTGGAGAATCGCCACCTGGTGGGCCAGGCTCATCGGCTGGTATTGGTCCTGTTTCAGGACCTCGACCATGCGCTCGCCGCGGATGAGCTGCGCCTGCGTCGCCTTGTCCAGCTCCGAGCCGAACTGGGTGAAGGCCACGAGCTCGCGGTACTGCGCCAGGTTGAGGCGCAGGCGGCCGGCGACCTTCTTCATGGCCTTGGTCTGGGCGTTGCCGCCCACGCGGGA
>JACQRE010000074.1 GCA_016206585.1 Candidatus Omnitrophota bacterium
AGATCAAAAAGGTGTGGAAGC
This sequence comes from Candidatus Omnitrophota bacterium, assembly GCA_016206585.1. GTDB lineage: Bacteria > Omnitrophota > Gorgyraeia > Aquiviventales > Aquiviventaceae > JACQRE01. Next base: position 22 of record JACQRE010000074.1, read on the forward strand.
ACATCCCAACGATCGAGGGCGCCGGGGTGCGGCTCAAGCGCGTCTTCGGCTTCCACGAGGTGCCGCAGCTGGATCCGTTCCTGCTGCTGGACTGCTTCCGCTCCGACCACCGCGACGACTACGTGAAGGGCTTCCCGTGGCATCCGCACCGCGGCATCGAGACGATCACCTACGTCCTCGACGGCGACGTGGAGCACCAGGACAGCCTGGGCAACAAGGGCGTCATCCGGCCCGGCGACGTCCAATGGATGACGGCGGGCAGCGGGATCATCCACCAGGAGATGCCGCAGGGCAGTCCCAAGGGGCGGATGTGGGGCTTCCAGTTGTGGGCGAATCTGCCCCGGCGCGACAAGATGATGGACCCCCGCTACCGCGAGGTGACCGCGCAGCAGATCCCGGCGGTGAAGACGCCCGAGGGGGCGACGGTGCGGATCATCTGCGGGCAGGTGAACGGCGTGCAGGGGCCGGTGCGGGAGATCGTCACGGACCCGGAGTACCTGGATGTGTCGCTGCCGGCGGGCAAGACGTTCACGCATACGGTCAAGCCGGAGTATACCGTCTTCGCCTACGTCGTCGAGGGCGAGGGCTACTTCGACCCGGAGCGCAATCCGTTCGGCTGGGAGATCGTCGGGGACAAATACTTCGACCTGAAGCCGGCGTGCGCCTGCGGCGAGGGCACCATCGCCCTGTATGAGCCCGCCGGCGACACCGTGGTCGTCACCACCGACAAGCAGCCGGTGCGCTTCCTGCTGGTCTGCGGCAAGCCGCTCAAGGAGCCGGTGGCCTGGTACGGCCCGATTGTGATGAACACCAAGCAGGAGCTGGAGACCGCGTTTCGGGAGTTCGAAGCCGGCTCGTTCATCAAGCAGGGAGCGCCCGCGGGCCGGTGATCGCGTGATGGCGTACGTGCCGAAGATTCTGGCCTTTGCGGGCAGCACCCGCACCGGCTCGTTCAACAAGAAACTGATCAAGGTCGGCGCGGCCGCGGCGCTGACGGCGCTCGTCTGGCGGCAATCGCGCGGAGTGCGTTCCAAGCACCGGCGGTGGCTCGTGCGCACCGGGGTCTTCGCTTTGGGGTTCACCACGGTGCCGCTGGGACGGGACGACAGCGGCGGGCTCTATCCCATGGGGCTGTACTACCTGGCTTTTGGCCGCGACTGGCTGGAAGCCGCCACCGGGGCGACACTCGTGATCGGAGTCGTGTGGATGGCGCTGCTTGCGGGAAGCCTGATCGTTGGCTGGCTGGTCGGTGCGGCGATGCGCGGGCAGGGCGGGTCATGGTCTGCACATCGAACATCGTCGAAACGATAGGGAGGGCCTGGATGCGCTGGATGCTGATCGGCGTAAGTGTGCTGGTGATCGGGGGCTACGCCGCACCCCTTCGGGCGGATGATGAGACCAAGCGGGTCGTGGGCGGAGTGATCTCAGGGCTCCTGGGGCAGCCGCAGCAGCCCTCGTACACCGCGCAGGAGCGGGACCGGCTCATCTCGCTGCTCCAGAGCGGCGACTACGTGACGAGCCGCCAGGGCGAGCCGGTGGACCTCATGGTGTACGGCGTGCCGTTGACGCAGGCTGGCCACGTGTACACGGCCAAGCCCATCCGCCCCAGCGCCACCAGCGCTCCGCAGTAACCACAGGAGGCACGCATGAAACAACTGGAACGGTTTTCGGACCACGCCTACGCCTTGCTGCGGATCGTGACCGGGTTCATGTTCGCCTTCCATGGCACCCAGAAGATCCTGGGGGTGCTGTCCGATCACCCGCAGCCGGCGGTCGGATCCCAGATCTGGATCGGCGGGATGATCGAACTCCTTGGCGGGCTGGCGGTGATGCTGGGGTGGCAGACGCGCGCGGCGGCGTTCCTCTGCAGCGGAGAGATGGCGGTGGCGTATTTCCAGTTCCACTGGAAGTTCCAGATGGGATCGAACTTCTTCCCGGCGATCAACAAGGGCGAGCTGGCCGTGCTCTACTGCTTCGTGTTCCTCTTGATCGCCTGCCGCGGTGGTGTCAAATGGAGCCTGGATAAGTAGAATTCGGGGACAGTCAGCAACGCCCCCCACACCAACTGTCGCTGACCCGTGTTGGTTACCAGTTGGTGTGGGGGCAAGCAACATGCAACAGTACGGGAAATAGTCACGTGTCACCGGAATTCGATGCAGGAGCTGGAAACCGCGTTTCGAGAGGTCGCCGCGCCCGCGCGCTAGGGGGGGTAGTGATGGCGGAAGCCGAACCGGGTCGCGCATCCCGCTACGTGGGGCTCGCGCTGTGCCTCGCCGCCCTCCTGCGCTTTGGCTACCTCATCGAACTGCAGCGGAATCCGCTGCCCCAGTGGGTCGCCACGCAGGAGGCCTTCGACCAGCACCGCTTCATGACGCTCGCCCAGGAGTTCCTGGCGGGGAATTGGCTGGGCGCGCACGTCACCGGCTACTCCCCGGGATACGCGTATGTCATCGCGGGGCTCTATGCGGTATTGCCGCGGCATCTGAATACGCTCTTCATCGTGCAAATCCTGCTGGGGCTCGCGGCCTGCTTCGTATTCTACCGGACGGGCACGCTGCTCTTCCAGCGCCGGGCGGTTGGCGTGGTGGCGGCGTTCCTTGCGGCGCTGTACGCCCCGTTTCTCTTCTACGAGTGCAAAGGGCTCCGGGAGATCCTGACAGCGTACTTCAACCTGTTTGGCTTCTTGTGTCTGCTGCGCGCCTCGCTCGGCGGACGGGCCCGTTGGGTCGGCGCGGCTGGAGCCTTCCTGGGGCTCTCGATGCTCATGCGGCAGCACGTCCTCCCAGCACTCGTGGCGCCGTATCTCCTCCTGCGGCCCGGGATCGGGCTGCGGACGAAGCTCGCGCAGACGCTGCTGTTTCTCGGGACGCTGACGCTGACGATCGCGCCGCTGGCGCTTCGGAATGCGGCCATCGGTAGCCCGGCCGTGATCGCCCCCAACGGCCTTGAAGCGTTTTGGGTGGGCAATACCCCCGATGCGCCAGGCATCGGATGGCTGGACCAGCCCAGCCGCGTCGCGCTGACCCGGGAGAGCCAGGGCCGTCTGACCAAGACGCTGGAGGTGTTCGGCCGCGAACTGCGCCGCCATCCGCGCGAGTACCGAACGCTCTATGCGCGGAAGATTGCCATGTTCTTCAACGGCTACGAGATCCCCGGCAATCTCAGTTTCGACCAGTTTCGCGGGATGTCCGTGGCGCTCAAGGCAGCCGTGGCGGACTTCGCGACCGTGTGTCCCCTCGGCCTCTTGGGCATGGTGCTCTCCGCCAGGGTGTCGCGCGGATGGGGGTTGCTGGCGGGATTCCTGGCGCTCCTGAGCCTCTCGGTGATCGTCTTCCACATCCAGGGGCGCTATCGGCTCGCGGCCGTGCCGTTCTTCATCCTGCCGGCCGCCTATACGATCTGGTGGTTCGGCGACCGGTGGAGAGCCGGGCGGTTTGCGCGCGTCGGCGCAGCCGCGGTCGCGCTCGCGGGCCTCACGATCCTGATGTGGCCGAATCAACGCGTCATCACGACCTATTTTGGCGGCCGCGTGCCGCATGTGCATTTCGTGCACCTGGGACAGGCGTACCTCGCCCGCTCGAAGGAGCCGCAATGGTCCCCGCAGCAGCGGCAGGCGTTGCGGATGAGCGCGGCGGAGTCGTTTCGGAACGCGCTCGCGGTCGAGGAACGACCCGCAACGTACTTCCTCCTGGGCGCGGTGTCCTCGACGCTGGGGCATCAGGAGGCATCCGAAGCGGCGTTTCTCCGCGGGCTCCAGCTTCAGCCGGACGACGCCCCTGCGCATCGACGCCTCGCCGCCATCTATGCGTCTCAGGGCAGGATCAACGAGGCCATCGAGCAGTACACCAGCGCGCTGCGCCTCAAGCCGGATGACCCGGTGGCCCATAACAACCTTGGAGCCATGCTGGACCGCGCAGGTCGGCGCGAGGAGGCGACGGCCCACTTCCAGGAAGCCCTGCGATTACGACCTGACTACGAAGACGCTCATAAGAATCTTGCGATACTCCGCGGAGAGTGAGGGGACGCCTACGAATTCGGGGGACAGGATACAGAATTGCTGGGGAGATAAGTATACTGTCCCCAGAATTCCCAGAATTCCCCCACGCGCTTCATGGCGAGTTGACAACCCACGCAGAGGATGCTATCATTATGATAGCATTCGTCACCCAGGCGGTCGACAGGGGAGGAGCCAGCGATGGCGCAGATACTGGTCAGAGATTTGGATGCCGGCGTGCTGGGACGGCTCAAAGCCCGCGCCAAACAGCATGGGCGCTCGCTGCAGGGCGAGGTGAAGATGATCTTGATCGAGTCCATCAATCTCTCGCTGCGGGAAGCCCGCGCAGTCTCCGCGCGATGGCAGAAGCGTCTGGCCGGCCGCGCCTTCAGCAACAGCGCGGATCTCATCCGTGAGGATCGGAATCGGTGAGCGCGTTCGTCATCGATGCCAGCGTGGCGGTGAAGTGGTTCCTCCCGGAGCCGCACGCCCAGGCCGCGCGCCGGGTGTTGAGCGGCCGGCGGACCCTCCTGGCTCCCGATCTGATCTGGGCGGAGGTGGGCAATGTGTTGTGGAAGCGATGCCAGCGAGCCGAGATCGCGCCTGAGGCGGCCCAGCGCATCCTCCAAGAGTTTAAGCGGTTTCCTCTGGAGACGTACCCGGCCAAGGCCCTGCTCGAACTGGCTTGGTCGCTTGCCCTGCAGCATCGGATCAGCGTCTATGACGGCCTGTATCTCGCGCTGGCGGTCGGCCGGCACGGCAAGCTGGTGACGGCCGACCGGTCGTTGGTCGATGCAATGGCGAAGGACCCGTTGGCCTCGGTGGTCGTCTGGGTCGAGCACCTCCGTTGATGCAGGGACGTGCAGAGCGCCCCATGAAGCCATCACAAGGAAGACGGCGGCGATTTCGGGCCGCGCTTCGCCGCGTCAATACGCGGCACGGAAAGACTCTGCGATCTCTCGCCTCCATGAGTCCCTCGGCCCGCCACCCCAACCGAATTCAGCAACAAGCAACAGACAACAGTACGGGGAAATAGTCATGTCTTACCGGAATTCCAGGTGGTGGGTGGTGGGGCTAGCTCTCACCTTCCCGGCATCCCCCCTCTTGGCCGAACCCCGAGGAGTGGATCTGAGGGCCGAGCTGCAGTCAGCTCGATTGGTTGAAGATGTCGAAATTGACGAGTATACACCACAGGGACTCATCTTCCGGCTTCAGGACAATCCGAGGAAGCCGCTGTCTGCACGCTACTGGGGTGCCGATGACTCCAAATGGGTCCCGAACGTGGTTGCAACGCTCGACTTCAATCAAGACATCCTGACCGGCGAGTGGCCGCCAGGAGGATCGAAGGTATTACTCGTTGTTGATGCGGACAACATCATCTCGCTCTTTGCGTGGGAACGCGGTGCGGACTATCGCTTCTGGTCACCATGGATGACGGGAAGTCTCGCTGGATTTATCTGCGAGCCGCCAGCTCGACCACTCCCGAGGCAGGCTGACAGTTTTATGGGTGCGAACCGAGGCTGGGAAAGCTGGGATGGGTGTTTGGTGCCGGCAGCTGAACTTGATACCCTGCGAGGAACCACGCAGCCGAACACAGCGCTTCCTGTGACAGAGGAACAAGAACAGCCTCAGACGGCAATGAAAAAACCGCCGCAGTTCGGGTTTCGGATGGATCACCAGACGTTCCAGGCGCTTCGGAGCCTTGCCCCGGAGTTGGCTGGAGCGCATTGGCCTGGCTTGACGCCGGAAGGCCAGCGGGCATGGGACAACGGGGATCTCGGCGCCGTCTATAATACCGGCTCCTACGTGGAAGAGGACGTAAACGGCGACGGGCAATCTGATGCGGTGCTGCTCTTGGAAGTTCCGCAGGCAAGCGGCGTGGAGGAGTCGTACCTCCTGGTGGCCACTCGGCGCATTCCGGGCGTACCCTGGACCCGCGTGGGTCTTGTTCGGTTGCCCCCGCCAGAGCTGCACGAGTGGAGCATCATGGACGCCATCGAACAACAGGCCCACGATCCTCAGCTTGCGGCATTTTTCAAGACCGAGCGGCAGTCGCCAGAGCTGGCTGTCCAGGAATCGGGTGTGTCTCCAGCGGCCGACTCGGCCACGACACGCCCCATTGCTGAGTGGGTCGCACGATTGACTGATCCGGACCCGCGCGTACGACTGGAAGCCGCTGAAGCCTTGGGTCGGTTGGGCCCGGAAGCCGCGGTAGCGATCGAACCGCTGGTGCAACGCTTCTACGATCCTGAAGAGCTGGTGCGCGATGCGGCCGGGAGCAGCCTTGCGCAGATCGGGCCGGCCAGCGTCCCGGCCCTGCGGCAGCTGGTCCTGCGGGAGGGATCGACCCACGGCCGACACGATCCAGGCGCACGGAGCCAACGGCTGGCTGTTGCCCTGCTCGGACGGCTGATGCCTGTGACGGATGAGGCGGTCAGTCTCGCGGCTGACGTCTGCCGCGATCGGGCAATCCACGACCTTGTGCGGCATGATGCTTGTTTGTCCTTGGCAGCGCTTGGCGCCCGCGAGCTCCGCGTCCGTCAGGAGGCGATTGAGACGCTACGGCGGGTCTTCCAGGAGGCAGATGCCGACCTGTCCTTGCGGACAGAGCTCGTCTATGCGTTGGGCCGGTTGGGGCCAGAGCCGTCAGTTGTGGCGACGCTGGCTCACGCGCTACACGATCGCGAGTTTTTTATTCGGCGGGCAGCCCGCCGGCACACTTGCGCAGTTCGGGGCCTCGGCACGCTCAGCGTTGCCGGCGCTTCGCACCGCCCTCAGCGATGCCGATCCTGAGGTCAAGGCATCGGCGCAACGCGCCATCGAACAGATGGGGGAGTTCGGAAGACAGGATACAGAATTGCTGGGGAGATAAGTATACTGTCCCCAGAATTCCCCCAGAATTCCCCCGCACGTGCTGGAACCCGTCCATGGGTGAGCCGATGCCACGGAGGTCAGACCGATGAGAACGCACCTCGAATTCGCGTCCACGGCGTTTCCAGCCGCGCCGGGCGAGGACCAAGAGATCAATCCCGGCCGGTTCGGCAAGCGGCTGGCCGAGTTCCTGCGCGATGAGCTTCCCCGGCACGGCTTCACGGTCAAGCGTCTGGTGGCAGAGGACTGGGGATGGATGGTCGATCTGGAACACGACGCGTTTCCGCTGTGGATCGGCTGCGGGAACTACGAGGAGTTCGAGCACGGCTTCCTCTGTTTTATCGAGCCCTCCAAGCCGGTCATTCGGAAGTGGCTCTCGAAAATTGATACCGCGCCCACGGTGGAGAAGCTGGCGACAGGGCTGGAGACCGTCCTGCGGGACAGCGGGAAGGTCTCGAGACTGCGGTGGTGGACCGAGGACGACGTACCGAAACGACGGTCATGATAGGTGCCAGATAGGTGCCAGGCACCGCGGTAGCTGGCACCCGGGGGACAGGCAGCCTGGATCAACAAGCATCTCTACATTGCGACGTATGGGTGGCCGTTGGTACCACTATTACACTAGGTTGGTAGGTCTATTACAGACATTGGCGGGAACGTCAGTAGTTTCGGTTACTGAAAGGAAGGACACCTAATGCCTGATTCCACAAAACCGCCCCGGACATGTCAGATGTGCGGGGTTTATATTGTTGAATATGGGGACAGCCCCTGGTGTGACTCCTGCGGAAAGATCATGTGCCCGTCATGCGAACGGAAGCATAATAAGGAATTGTGCAAGCTCGAAAAGAAGCCAAGAGGTGGATGAAGGAGAGGATTTACCTTAGGACTTCGGACTTGCCGTTGTTCCGAGAGCATAGAACTTTCTGAGGTGGGCCTGGGAAGGGATATCGGCGGACACGCTCCTGGTGTTCCAGGCGCTGGCAGAAGGGTTGCAGGTGGCGCTGGCAGCTTGGTAGCCCCAGCGCGGGGATGGCAATTCCGTAATGCTGGACGTTAGCCATACATGACGAATCTCATGATTTCAAGACACCGCAGAGCGAGATATCACCAACTTCGGGGACTTCTCGTAGTGGCGTTGAGCCTGGCGGGCGCCCTTCCTTGTTTCGCTTTGTCTAAATCCTACGAATCCATTCCCCTAGCCATCAGATTATATGATGCGAGGTATGTTGTTCACGGTTTGGTGATTTCTGTGCAGACAACTGAGCGCACGAAGTGGGATCTGTTTCAGGTCTGCGAGGTATCTGTGTTGGAGGTTCTCAGAGGAGATCTGGGGAAGGAAACGGTTCGCGTCCCAAGCGTGAATAACAACGTGACTGAAGGTCAGCGGTATGTCTTTATCCTCGATCAACAGATGATCGCTACTCCTGAACGTTATCGAAGTATTGGGAAGCTCTTTCAATCTGTTGAGCCAGAGGCACCTGAAACCCTCAAACGCGTCCGAGAATTACTGGCCTTTGAACAGCAGTTCAAAGAACAGACAGAAACATTTGAAGGGACTCTTGCATTGTTGCAGCATGATAATGAAGATGCTCGAGTTGGAGCACTCCATATCATCGATAAGACGTACGCCTCCAAATATTCCACCACAGAAATCTCGAAGCGCCTCCTGCCGATTCTGCAGCAGGCCGACACGTCAGAAACCGCGAAATCTGCTGTTCTGGGGATCCTTCAAAGGATCCATCGAGGGGGCGAGAAGGATCTTCAGCACAAGAAGGCACTCACAGAGACACTGCAGATCATGTTCTTGAATGAGGATGAGACCTTGCGATGGTCCAGTTGGGCGGTTCTGAGACTACTGGATGCAGAGCGCGCCCTCGATTTCCTCGTGGAACAGCTTGAAAAGTCAGATCCAACGATCGACAGGCACGCGATTCTTTATCAGGTGTACAGCGGGTTCTCGGGTAACCCAGAGATGTTATTGCCACGAGCTGCGGTCTTTCAAGCAATTGTGCAAGGTGAGGAAAGCGATCAAGTCCGAGCCTTGGCTGCTGAGATTCTCTCTGATATCCATACGGAGGAACATCTCGCACTGTGGATCTCCCTCTTAGATGACTCTGAGAGGAACATACGGTTACGGGCGCTGAGTGTGTTGACAGGCTATCAGTCTCCGTATAAGGCGTTGGCCGATCGATCGTTAATCCCTATGTTGCAAGATATGAGGCGAAAAGAGTCAGACCATTACATCCAGCAACAGTTGGATGAAATCCTCTCCAATCCAGACCAGTATTTCAAGAAGATAAGGTGACAGTTACAATTCGGGACACCCATTTGAGATGAAGAAACGTCTTGCGGTCATTACTTACGGCTGCCCCCATAGATTTGGCTCCCTTCGGTCGCCAAATCTGAGATCGGGGGCACCCGGGTTCAGGTTTGGAGGAAGACCCCGTCGATGAACAGGAGGGTCTTCCTCCAAACCTATGGGTGACCATAGTGGTGGAATCCCTGGACTTTCGAGCCAGGAGATAGAAGATTCATCCCAGGTGCTTCAAGCCCTGGCGGAGGGGTTGCAGGTAGCTCTGGAAGGATGGTCCGCATGAGTTGGTTGTCGAAGTTGCTGGGGTATGTATCAAAACCAGAGCGAGCGGGAATCTCGTTGAATCGGAAGGAGCCATACTGGGTCATGAAGAGCTTCTCTGATTTCCCCGCCTTTCTGCGATGCCTTGCCCATCTGTTCCCGGAAGGTTCAGTCCTATATCTGGAAGGAACGTCCATTGGCAAGGAAGTCCAAGAGTTTCTCAAAGCGCGTGCACCTGAAAAAGTAACCAGAGTGGAGTTGGGTACCATCTGGCCCCGGCCGCAGACGTTTCATATGCTCCTTACCGCTGAAAACATCACGGAGTTGGCGGCGCTGGCTGAAAAACATGCGCTGCCAGAGCTGTGCGACCACCTGCATGTGTATAAGGATAGCACGGTGCTACTCGAAGCCCACGATATTCTGGACCGGTGCATCAGTTTATCTGGTGCGTTGCCAAAGGAGCGGATCGAAACCCTGTGCGGACAGCTGGGGGCTGAATACAAGAAGGGTGAGGGGGGTTGTTTCTGCAGTCCTGGAAAGTACCGGTGAATGAGCATGACTCAGCCCGTAGAACATCCTGTTGATTGATCACGAGTTATGAATAAGTCCGTCTTCTTGCAGACGTATGGATGCTAGATGAACGGGCGGGATGGGATGGTGGAATCGCCGAGATAAAGATGGCGGCGAGTGACGTGGTGCCAGCCTCGGTTGCCGAGGTCCCGCCGACAAGTCCAGGGCCGGTGGTTGGCCGCATCGCAGCAATATGACGGGCCTCCGGCCGACCGGCGAGCGACTCGCGGGCTCAGCGAGGCCGACGGCGAACTTCAGTAAGAGCACGGCCGACTTGTTCGACGAGCCGGTAGGCGAGGAGTTGGTCGGCCGGTTCGCCGCGGCCGAGCGGTGCGGCGCAGAGCCCGCGCTGGAGCGAGCGGGCGGCCGGAGGCCCGACACGACCCGATCGGCCAACCGGAACCGGCCCCAGAACGAGGGGGCCGCCGGCCGCAGGATGGCGGCGCGCTGAGTGTGTTCCTTACGTGTTGCTTGTTGCTTGTCGCTTGTCGCTAAGGATCAACTGATGTTGTCCGGCCGTGACATCCTGTGCATCTCCTCGATCGACTGGGACTTCATCTGGCAGGGCCACCAGGAGATCATGGCGGCCCTCGCCGCGGCGGGCAACCGCGTCCTGTTCATCGAGAACACCGGTGTGCGGGCCCCCCGCCTGCGCGACCTGCCGCGCCTCAAGCGCCGGTTCCTCAACTGGCGCAAGGGCACCCAGGGGTTCCGGCAGGAGCGCCCCAACCTGTTCGTCTATTCGCCGATGATCCTGCCGTTTCCGTACTCGCGGCCGGCCCGCTGGATCAACCGGGCACTCCTCCTCACCCCGCTCCGGCGCTGGATGCGCGCGGCGAAGTTCCAGCCGCCGGTCGTGTGGACGTTCCTGCCGACCCCGCTGGTGCTGGACATTCTGCGCGAGCTGGACCCGGAGCTGACGGTCTACTACTGCATCGACGACCTCGCCTCGAGCTCGCCCCAGGCGCAGCGCATCACCCAGAGCGAGACGCAGCTGTTTCAGCGCGCGGATCTGGTGTTCGTCACCTCGGAGCAACTGCGCCAGCGCGCCGCCCGCTTCAGCGGCCGGGTGCACCTGTTTCCATTCGGCGTGAGCTACCGGAAGTTCGAGGAGGCGCGCCGCAGTCCTGATGGGCTCCCGCGCGATCTCGATGCGGTGCGCCGGCCGATCATCGGCTACATCGGCGGCATCCACCAATGGGTCGACCAGGAGCTGGTCGCCGCGGTGGCCCGGCAGGTGCCTGAAGCGAGCGTGGTGCTGGTCGGGCCGCCCCAGACCGACACGTCGCGCCTGGCCGAATGCGCCAACGTCCATCTCCTGGGCTCCAAGGCGCACGCCGACGTCCCGCGCTACATCAAGGGGTTCGATGTCGGGATCGTCCCGTACCGCTTGAGCGAGTACACCGCCCACGTCTATCCGACGAAGCTGAACGAGTACCTCGCCATGGGCATCCCCGTGGTGGCCACCGACCTGCCGGAGATTCGCCGGTTCAACGTGGAGCATGGAGCCATCGTCCACGTCGCCCAGAGTGCCGCGGAGTTCATCGAGGCGGTGCGGCGCGCGATGGACCGCAGCACGGCGCGGGACGTGGAGCGCTCCTTCGCCGTCGCCCGGCAGAACAGCTGGGAAGTCCGCATCGAGCGGATGTCCTCGCTGATCGAGCAGGAGCTGATCGCGCGGGAGGCTGCCGGGTGGCGCTGGCAGGAGTCGCTGCGGCGGCTCTACCGCACCGCCAGGCGTCGCGCCCTCAAGATGGCGGGGGGGATCGCGCTGGGCTATGGCCTGCTGTTCCAGAGCCCGTTCGTGTGGTGGCTCGCCGAGCCCTTGCGCCTGTCGCAGTCGCCGCAGCCGGCGGATGCGATCGTGGTGCTGGCGGGCGGTGTGGGCGAATCCGGCAAAGCCGGGGGCGGGTACCAGGAGCGCATCAAGCGCGCCGTAGACCTGTACCGGACCGGATACGCGCCGCGGCTGATCGTCTCCTCCGGCTACACCTTCGTGTTCAGGGAGGCGGAGGTGATGAAGGAGCTGGCGGTGCGCCTCGGCGTGCCGGAGGCGGCCATCCTGCTGGAGACGGACGCCTCGAACACCGTGGAGCACGTCCGCCTCACCCGCGACATCCTCCAACAGGCTGGTTGGCGGCGGATCCTGCTGGTCAGCTCGCCCTACCACATGCGCCGTGCGCTGTGGACGTTCCGCCGGCAAGCGCCCGGGCTGACCGTGATGCCCACGCCGGTGACGGGCAGCCAGTTCTATGCGCACGAGCGGGGGGCCAGCCTCGAGCAGATCCTGGGGATCCTGCAGGAGTACGCGGCGATCGTGTGGTACTGGTGGAGCGGCTGGGTGTGATGCGCGAACCGGTTCGCATGGTGCGCGTCATCACGCGGCTGAACATCGGCGGGCCGTCGCTCCAGGCCGCCTTGCTCTCAACGAAACTCGATCCGCAGCGGTGGTCGACGTGTCTGGTGGCGGGCAGCCCTGAGGCGGGGGAGGGCGACCTGCGCGAGCCGGTGCAGCAGGCGGGCGCGCGGATCATCTGCGTGCCATCCCTGCGCCGCCCGGTCCACCCCTGGCGCGATGCGGTCGCGTGGCGGCAGCTGCTCCGGATTCTCTGGGCGGAACGTCCGCACATCCTCCATACCCATCTGGCGAAGGCTGGCACGCTCGGCCGCCTGGCGGGCTTCTGCTACAACGCCGCCGGGCCGGGGCAGCACCCGGGCCAACGGGCGGCGCTGATCCACACCTTCCACGGCCACGTCCTGGAGGGCTACTTTTCTCCCTGGGCCTCCCGGATTTTTATTACAATAGAACGGTTCCTCGCGCGCGGCACGGACCGCCTCATCGCGGTCAGTCCGGCGATCCGCGATGAGCTGCTGCGCCTTGGGATCGGCCGGCCTGAGCAATGGCGGGTCATCCCGCTGGGATTGGACCTCGAGCCGTTCGCGCAGGTGCCGCCGCCTCCGGAGGGGAGGCCGGTGCGGGTGGGGATGGTCGGCCGGCTGGTGCCGATCAAGAACCCGGCCCTCCTGCTTGAAGCGCTCACGCGCATGACGCGCGAACAGCAGGAGCGGGTGGGAGACAGCCTCATCGTCGGCGACGGCCCACTGCGGCCGTCCCTGGAAGCCGAGACCCGCGCGCTGGGGCTGCAGCGGCTCGTGCAATTCACCGGCTGGCGCCGCGACGTCTCCTCCGTGTATCGGGACGTGGATGTCGTGTGCTTGACCTCCCGCAACGAGGGGACCCCGGTCTCGTTGATCGAAGCGATGGCCTCGGGCCGCGCCGTCGTGGCCACCGATGTGGGCGGGGTGCGCGACCTGCTGGATGAGCCGGGAGCTCCCTCCGCCGCGAGCCAGCCGCGCGGGTTCCGGATGACCGCGCGCGGGGTGTTGGTGCGCGCCGATGACGCGCAGGCCTTCGCCGAGGCGCTCGGGGCGGTCGTCTGCGACGGATCGCTGCGCCGCCGGCTGGGCGATGCGGCGCGCGCCTACGCGGTCCAGCAGTTTGGCGCGGATCGGCTGATCCGCGACGTCACGCAACTGTATGAGGAAGTGATTCGCTGAGGTGAGGAGGTGTCCATGAGGGCGCTGATTACGGGCGGGGCGGGGTTCATCGGCTCCCATCTGGCGGAGCGGCTGCTGCAGCGGGGTGATCAGGTGACCGTCCTCGACAACCTCTCGACCGGCCGGTACGAGAACGTCGCCCACCTCGACGGCCGCCCGGACTTCCAGCTGGTCACCGGCACGATCCTCAACGAGACGCTCGTGGACAAGCTGGCGGAGCGCTGCGACGCCATCTTCCATCTGGCGGCGGCGGTCGGGGTGGAGCTGATCATCAAGAAGCCGCTGGAATCGATGATGACGAACATCCGGGGCAGCGAGGTGGTGCTCGAGATGGCCCACCGGTACCGCCGGAAGGTGCTGATCGCCTCGACCTCCGAGATCTACGGCAAGAACATCCATGGCCCGCTGCGGGAGGACACCGACCGGATCCTTGGCTCGCCGCTCAAGACCCGCTGGAGCTACTCCACCTCCAAGGCGGTCGATGAGATCCTCGCCTACGTCTACTGGAAGGAGAAGGGGGTCCCGACCGTGATCGTGCGGCTCTTCAACACGGTCGGACCCAGGCAGAGCGGGGCGTACGGGATGGTCATCCCGCGGTTCGTCAGCCAAGCGCTCGCCGGCTCACCGCTCCAGGTCCACGGCAACGGCAAGCAGTCTCGCTGCTTCCTCCACGTCCGCGACGTGGTCGAAGCGCTCATCGGGCTGATCGAGCATCCGCGCGCCGTCGGCGAGGTGTTCAACATCGGCAGCCAGGAAGAGATCACGATCGAGGCGCTCGCGGAGCGGGTCATCGCGCTGACCGGCAGCGCTTCGCGCGTCGAGCGCATCCCGTACGGCGAGGCGTACGAGGAAGGCTACGAGGACATGCCGCGGCGCGTGCCCGACATCACCAAGGTCCAACAGCTCATCGGCTTCCGGCCGACGATGACGCTCGAGCAGATCATCCGCAGCGTCGTCGACAGCCAACGCCCCCCCACCAACCAGCGCTCCAAGCGAACACCACGTCGGAGCGCGGGTGGTGGGAGGGCAAGCAAGCGCCTCTCCGCCTCTGCGCTGACTCAGAGCTCTTAATTCTTGATGGATCAGGCGTCCCTCCACTCCATGGCCCTCGCCGCATTCGCCGGCGCGACCGCGTTCGCGGTGGCGTTCCTGCTAACACCGTGGGTCCGGTCGCTCGCGGTCCGCCTGGGCCGCATCGAGAAGCCGGTCGAGGACCGGTGGGGCCGCCGGGTCATCGCGCGGCTGGGCGGGGTCGCGATGTACGCCGGCCTGGCGGTCTCGATCCCGCTGTGGGTGCCGCTCCACGGCCCGGTGGCCGGCCTGCTCGCCGGGCTGACGCTGGTGTTCGCGCTGGGGCTGGTCGACGACCTGCGCCGGATGCGCCCGTACACCAAGCTGATCGCCCAGCTGCTGATCGGCTGTGTCGTCGTCATCGGCGGCATCCGCGTGGAGCTGCCGCAGTGGCCATGGCTGGCCGTGCCGCTCTCGGTGCTCTGGTTCGTCCTGGTCATGAACGCCTTCAACCTGCTCGACAACATGGACGGGCTGGCGGCGGGCGAGGGGGCGATCGCGGCGGCGTTCTGCGCGCTGCACGCGCTCCGGACGGGACAGTGGACGGTGGCGGCGGTCGCGATGGCCACCAGCGGCGTCTGCCTGGGCTTCCTGCGATACAACTTCCCGCCCGCGAAGATCTTCATGGGCGATTCCGGCAGCCACCTCCTGGGCCTGACGCTGGCGGCCCTGGCACTCCTGGGCAGCTGGCATCAGTCCACACGGCTCCTCAGCGTCCTGGCGGTGCCGACGCTGGTGCTCGCCGTGCCGATCTTCGACACCTGCTTCGTGACGCTCCAGCGGTTGAGCCACCGGGTGCATCCATTCGTCGGCGGCACCGACCACGTCTCCCACCGCCTGGCGATCCTGGGTCTCAGCACGCGGCAGACGGTGCTGGCACTCTACGCCGTCAGCGCGGGGCTGGGCGCGATCAGCCTGGTCTCGGCGGAGCTGAGGCTGCTGCCGGGGCTTGCGCTGTGGCTCTCCGTCGTGATGGTGCTGGTGTTGGTGGGACGCTTCCTGGCGCGCGTGAACGTCTATCAGCTCACGCCAGCGCCGGCCCACCGCGAGCCGGCGGAACCGGGAGCTCCGGCCACCGTGATCGAGACGATGCTCCTGCATAAGCGGCGGCTCGTCGAGATCCTGGTGGATTTCTGCCTGGTGAGCAGCGCCTACGTCTTCGCGCACCTGCTCCGGTTTGAGGGGGTCATCACGGGAGACCTGCAGCGGCTGATCGTGCAGTCGCTGCCGGTCCTCCTCGCCATCAAGCTCTTGTGCTTCGCCGGATGCGGCCTCTACCGGGAGGTCTGGCGGTACATCGGCCTGACGGACGTCCTGACCGTCTTCAAAGCGGTGACGCTGGGCTCCGCCCTCTCCTCGCTCGCACTGCTGTATCTCTGGCGGTTCCAGGGCTACTCGCGCGCGGTGCTCGTCATCGACTGGATGCTCACCTTCCTGGCGGTCGGCGGTTCGCGGGTGGCGGAGCGCCTGCTCGACGAATGGATCGCCTCGCTGGCGGAACGAAAAACCACCGTGCTCCTCATCGGGGCCGGCGACACCGGCGTGCGCGTCCTGCGGTACCTCAACGCGGAGGCCCATCCGGGGAAGCGGGTCGTCGGCTTCCTCGACGATGACCCGGCCACGCACGGCAGCCGCCTGCATGGCTGCGAGGTGCTGGGCGGGCGCAGGCTGCTGCCGCAGGCGCTCGAAACGTACGGCGTGCGGGAGGTGTTAATTACCATTGTCGATCCGCCGGGCGATCTGCTGCGCGAGGTCCGGCGATGCTGCGAGCCGCGGGGTGTCGCGTGGCGCGTCGTGACCGCCGGCGTCACCAGTGCGGCATCATGAGAGGAGACTTCACCACTTCAGTTGGTCGGAGGCTGGGAGCTGAGGGCTCAGGGCAAGAGCGTGTTCTTCAACAGGAAGCTCCCACTGGCCCACAGCCCACAACCCACAGCCCACAGCCGCAGAGCAGTATTTGGACACGCGTGAGCCGCTTGTCGGGCTGGCTGCAGGAGGGAGGCCTCTACCTCTTGTTGTTCCTGTTGCCGTTCTCGAAAGCCGCCATTGAGATCTCATTCGGCCTCTTGCTGCTGGGCTGGCTCCTCATGCTCGCGGACCCCAGGGGCCGAGCCCGCAGCGTCTGGGTCCGGCCCGCCTTCCGCCCCCTGGCGTCCGCCTTCGCCGCCTTCGCGGCGGTCTGCGCGCTCTCCATCGCGGTCAGCGACCATCGGGCGCTCAGCCTTGAAGGGTTCGTGGAAAAGTGGCTCCAGTACCTGCTCTTCAGCGTCATCGTGGCGGACATCCTCCAGCGGCCGGCGGTGCGCGAGCGCAGCCTGGCCGTCCTGCTCTGGTCGGTCGGGTTCGTCGTGGTCGAGGCGGTCTCGCAGGAGCTGTGGGGCCGGGGGCTCTTCCGGGGCTATCGCCTCGCCGCCTACGGGCGGATGACCGGCCCCTATGAAAACCCCATCGATCTCGCGACCTACTTCATGGTGACCTGGCTTGTGCTGCTG
This sequence comes from Candidatus Omnitrophota bacterium, assembly GCA_016206585.1. GTDB lineage: Bacteria > Omnitrophota > Gorgyraeia > Aquiviventales > Aquiviventaceae > JACQRE01. The sequence goes on from JACQRE010000074.1 coordinate 17,153, forward strand.
CCCGCGACCATGAGTCAGCGGGGAGCGCGCCGGTGGCTCGGAGCCGCCGTCCTGCTCGCCGCCCTCTTGTGCATGACCAGGACGGTGGCGATCGGCGCCTGGCTGGGGCTTGCGGCCGGCTTGGTGGTGGTGCTCAGCGGCCTGCCGGTCGTCCGCCGGGCGGCCGCCTGGCTGCTCATCCCCATGGTGCTGGCCGGGATCTTCGCGCTGCAGCACACCGGCGGGATCGGGCAGGTCTGGTCGCCCTCGGAGATCGGCAAGCGGGACCGGTTGACCATGTGGCAGGCCGCGCTGGGGATGATCCGCGACCGTCCGCTGCTGGGCCATGGCGTCAACACGTTCATGGCGAACTATCTCGACTACTGGGTGGGAGGCGAGCGGCAGCCGCGCTACGCCCACAACTGCTACCTGCAGGTCGCGGCGGAAACCGGCCTGATCGGCCTGGCGGCGTTCCTGTCGCTGCTGGGCTGGATCCTGTGGCGGCTGTGTGCCGTGTTGCAGCAGCGGCCGCCGGGCGAGCAGATGCTGCTCCTGGGCATCCTGTCCGGCCTCCTCGCGTTTCTCCTGCAGGCGGGCGTGGACACGAACTTCTACGCGATGCGCCAGGCGGCGCTCTTCTGGGTCATGGCCGGCTTCGGCCTTGGCGTGTCCGCCGCGCAGGAACCCGGCTGACCCTGCGATGGCGGACCTGGTCAGCGTGCTCATGCCCGTCTATAACGAGGCGCCGTTCATCGAGCCGATCGTGCGGAAGGTGTGCGCCTCGCCGGTCGAGAAAGAGCTCATCGTCGTCGACGACGGGTCCACGGACGGGACGGGAGCGAAGCTCGAGCGCCTGGCCCGCGAGCTGCCCCTGCGGGTGATCACGCATGCACGCAATCAGGGCAAGGGCCGCGCGATCCGATCCGCCATCGAGCACAGCCGCGGCGACATCCTGCTGATCCAGGACGGCGATCTGGAATACGATCCGGAAGACTACCCCGTGTTGCTCAAGCCGCTCTTCGACCGGCGGACGGAGGTGGTGTTCGGCTCCCGCTTCCTCGGCGCGCACCGGGCGTCCTACTTTTGGCACCGCGTCGGCAACTGGGTCCTCACGACGCTGGTCAACCTCCTCTTTAACGCCTCGCTCACCGATGTGGAGACCGGCTTCAAGGCGTTTCGCCGGGAGGTGCTCGAGGGGCTGTCGCTGCGCGCCATAGGCTTCGAGTTCGAGGTGGAGTTCACCTGCAGGATCCTCCGGCGGCGGCACATGATCTTCGAGGTGCCGATCACCTATTACGGCCGCAGCTACGCGGAAGGGAAGAAGATCACCTGGAAGGACGGCGTGTACGCGCTCTGGGTGATCCTCGGCTGCCGGCTCCGCCCCACCGCGTGAGAGGCCTGCGGCGATGAACGCGGCGCGCTCCATCCTCTTCATCCGGACCGACCGGGTCGGGGAAACCGTGCTGAACCTGCCGGCGGTGGCCGCCCTCGACGCCGCGTGGCCCGACGCGTCCATCACGATGCTCGTCCACCCGGCCCTCGAGCCGCTCGTCAGCCGTGCCGTCGGCGTGGACCGCGTGCTGGAGGCCCCGGCCGATCCGGCTCCCTGGTGGACCCAGGCGGGACAGCTGCACCGGCTCGTGCGGCCGCACCGGTTCGATGTGGCCATCGTCTCCAATCCGACCAAGGCGGCGCACGTCGCGGTCTGGTGTGCCGGCATCCCGCAGCGCGTGGGCTACGCCCGCAAGTGGGGGCGGTGGCTGTTGACGCACCGGCTCGAGGATCGGAAGGCGCTCGGCGACCGCCACGAAGTCGAGTACAATCTGGACCTCGTCCGCGCGCTTGGCGTGCCGCCGGCGATTTCGCCGAACCTCTTTCCCCCGTTGGCGCGCGAGTTGGACGACGTCCGCCGCGTGCTCGCCGGGCAGGGACTGGGCCCCTCCCAGCCGTTCATCGCGGTGCACCCCTGGACCTCCAATGCGGCCAAGCAATGGCCGCTGGAGCGGTTCTCCGCGCTCATCGAGCGCATCGCCGGACCGTTGGGGATGCCGGTGGTCGTCATCGGCCAGCCGGAGGGCGGCTCCCCCACCCACCAAACATTTTGGGGTGGGGGCAGGAGCGTGATCGACCTCATCGGTCGCCTGTCGCTGCCGCAGCTTGCCGCACTCCTGCAGGGAGCGCGCCTGCTGGTCTCCAACGACAGCGGACCGGTCCACGTGGCGGCGGCCGTGGGGACCCGCACGGTGGTGCTCTTCGGCGCCTCCCACCCGGGTGCGGGCTCGCGCCGATGGGGACCGTGGGGTGCCGGGCACATCGTGCTGGACGCGCCGTCGATGGAGGCGATTTCCGTCGAGGACGCCTTCGCGGCGGTGCAGCGGGCGGTGCGCGATGGTCCCACCACCTAGCTGTCGCGGCAACAAGGTTCTGGATTCTCAAGTCAGTTGCCGCGGCCGCGGCTGATGGGAGGAATTCTCCATGACGACAACGCATTTCACCCGCCGCGTGTCCCGCCAGTGGGCGGGACGCAGCTAGGTGGTGGGATGGTACGCCCTGAGCGGATCCTGATCGTCAACCCCTTCGGCATCGGCGACGTGCTCTTCACGACGCCGCTCGTGCGGGCCGTCCGCCAGGCGTTTCCGCAGGCGTATCTGGGCTTCCTGTGCAACCGGCGGACGGAGCAGATCCTCCGCCACAACCCGCATCTGGATGAGCTGTTCGTCTACGAGCGGGATGAGCTGGTCCGGCTCTGGCGCCTGTCGACCCGGTGGTGGATGGGCGCGCTCGGCGGCTTGCTGGGACGCATCCGCCGCAGCCGGTTCGTCCTGGTCATCGACCTGTCGTTGGGGGAGCGGTACAGCTTTCTGCTGATGGCGCTGGGCATCCCCCGGCGCGTCGGGTTCAACTACAGGCGCCGGGGCCGGTTCCTCACGGAGTCGATGCCGATCGAGGGCTACCACGGCGTGCATGTCGTGGAGTACTACCGTCAGCTGCTGCACTTTCTCGGCATCCGCACGGGCGACGCCTCCTTGCAGCTGGCACTTGACGAGGAGGACCGGCAGTGGGCCGAGGCATGGCTGCGCGCGCACGGGGGGGATCAGGGACGCCTGTTGGTGGGCATGGTGCCGGCCGGAGGCGTCAGTTGGGGGATCGGCGCCCCGTTCCGCCGGTGGAGCTTCGAGGGGTTCGCCGCCGTCGGCGACGCGCTCGCGGAGCGGTTCGGGGCCAGGGTCCTGCTCTTCGGCGAATCCTCCGACCGCGCGACCTGCCAGACCGTGGCCGGCCTGATGCGGCACGCGCCGGTGGATCTGAGCGGCCAGACCGACCTGGGCCAGTTCGTCAGCCTGCTCGCCCGCATGGATCTCGTGATCTGCAACGACGGCGGGCCGCTGCATCTGGCGGTGAGCCAGCGGGTCAAGACCGTCTCGATCTTTGGGCCGGTGGATCCGCGGGTCTACGGCCCGTATCCACCCAACGACGCGCGGCACCGGGTGCTGTACAGCGCCCAGCTGCTGTGCCGCCCCTGTTACCATCAGTTCCGCCTGCCGCCGTGCCCGTATGAGCGGGCGTGCCTGACGAGCATCACGGTGGACGACGTCGTGCAAGCGTGCGAAGCGATCGTGATGCCGCAGGGGGCGTCGGCCGGTGCAGGCCATCTCGCTCGTTGAAAAAGGCTGGGCGGGTGCTCGGCAGCTGTCGATCCAGCTCGCACGGCGCGGCGTCCGGGTGCGCCATCTCGTCAAGGGCGCGCTCTCCCGCGAGGTGCTCGAGGTGCTGACCCCCCACGAAGGGATGACGATCCATGGCGTGCCCCGGCGCGCCTACCGTCCCGTGGCGTGGCTGGCACTCCAGCGTGGACGCTGGCGGGGCGATCTCGCGCTGGTCCTCGTCGATAACGAGCGGGCCTTCCAGTGGGTCAGCCGCGTGGTGCCGTCGCTGGGTGGCCGGCTCGTGCTGATCCAGGAAGCCGATGACGGCTCGCCGCGGATCGCGCAGGCGGGAGCCGCCGTCGACCCCGCGCTGATGGCCCTGGATCGCGCGCCGTCATGAGAATCGCGATCTTCTTCAATCCCTCGCCGGGCACGATCGGCGAGTACTTCCGCCGCGCCCTCGCGGGGCTGGGGCACGCGGTCGACCACTTCACCATCGCCGAGGCGGCGCGCTGTCCGGGCGGCTACGACCTGCACCTGCGCATCGACCACGGCGACTACGCGGAGGACATCCCCGCGTGGCTGCACCCGGCGGCGTTCTACGTGGTGGATGCGCACCTGGCCCGCTCGTGGGTCGGGATCCAGCGGCAGGCGACGCGCTACGAGCTCGTCTTCTGCGCCCAGCGGCGGGCCGCGCAGCAGCTGGCGCGCGCGCACTGGGTGCCGCTGGGCTGCGATCCGGAGATCCACCGTCCGCGCGGGGGTGCGGCCCGGTATGACGTGGCCTTCGTGGGCACCGACGGCGGCGTGCCGAGGAAGTTCCTCCTGCAGGAGCTGCGCGAGCGCTTCCCGCAGAGCTTCATCGGCCGGGCCCCCTACGACCGGATGGCGGAGCTCTACAGCGGGTCGAAGATCGGCTTCCACTACATCGAGTGCACCAGCCCGCTCAAGGACCACGTGAGCATGCGGGTGTACGAGGTGCTGGCCTCAGGCACGATGCTGCTGGCCAATGCGCTGGAGGCGGGGGCGTTCGAGGCGGTCGGGCTGCGCGACCGCCAGGAGCTGGCCGTCTACCGCACGCCGGGGGAGCTCTTCGAGCTGGCGGCCTACTATCTGGCGCGCGAGGCGGAGCGCCGGCGCATCGCCGCGGCGGGGCACCGGCTGGTCGCGGAACGGCACACCTATCGGCATCGGGCGGAGCAGATCGTCGAGATCAGCCGGAAGGAGCTGGGGATCCGAGGATGAAGATGCTGGTGACAGGGGGGGCGGGATTCATCGGGTCGCACCTGGTCGACGCGCTGGTGCGCGAGCGTCATGCGGTGCGGGTGCTGGACAGCTTCGATGCGCAGGTGCACGGCCGCGGCCGGCCGGACTACCTCAACGCGAACGCGGAGTATCTGGAGGGCGACGTCCGCGACCGCGCAGCCCTGCGCCGCGCGCTCAAGGGTGTGGAGGTCGTCTTCCACGAAGCCGCGGCGGTGGGGGTCGGCCAGTCGATGTACGAGATCGAGAAGTACGTCTCGGCCAACACGCTCGGGACCGGGATCCTGCTGGACGTGATCGTCAACGACCGCGTCCCGTTGAAGAAGCTCATCGTCGCCAGCTCCATGAGCATCTACGGGGAGGGGCAGTACCGCTGTGCGGCGTGCGGGCCGATCGCCCCCTCGCTGCGCCCCGCCTCGCAGCTGGCCGCGCACGAGTGGGAGATGCGCTGCCCCGCGTGCGGAGTGCCAGCCGCGCCGCAGCCGACGGCCGAGACCAAACGGCTGATCCCCACCTCGGTCTACGCGGTGTCGAAGCGGGATCAGGAAGAGCTGTGCCTCTCGGTCGGGTGGAGCTACCAGATTCCCACGGTCGCCCTGCGCTACTTCAACGTCTACGGCACCCGCCAGGCGCTCTCCAACCCGTACACGGGTGTGTGCGCGATCTTCTCCGCGCGGATCAAGCACCGACATCCGCCGATCGTCTTCGAGGACGGCGGGCAGACCCGCGACTTCGTGCACGTGCGCGACATCGTCCGGGCCAACCTGTTGGCGATGCAGGAGCCGCGCGCCGACTACGGGGTGTTCAACGTGGGCACCGGCCAGGGGGTGTCGATCGCGCGCGTCGCACGGCTGCTGGCGGAGCGGTACGAGATTCCGGTGCAGCCGCAGATCACGATGAAGTTCCGCGCCGGCGACATCCGGCACTGTGTGGCCGATATCGCGAAGCTGCGCGCCCTCGGGTTTGCGCCATCCATCTCGCTGGAAGAGGGGCTGCACGAGTTGGTCGCGTGGGGCCGGCAGGTCGACGCGGAGGACCGCAGCGATGCGGCCGCGAAGGAATTGGAAGCCCGCGGACTGACACAGGGATGATCCCACCACCTGGCGGGTCCCGCCGGTGGCGGGACGGTTCGCAATCGAGCGGATCGAACATGACTGGGCGAACCCGGCCGGTGATCGCTGAGGCGTCAACATCTGGATCACCGGCCGACCGCCAGGTGGTGGGATGATCCCCGCACGGACGGTCTCCGTCGTGACGCCGGTCTACAACGAAGCGGACACGCTGGAGCGCTTCTACCAGCGCACCCGCGGCGCACTGGAGCGCTGCGGCCTGCAGGGGTTCGAGCTGGTCTTCGTCGATGACGGCAGCACCGACGCCACCCCCCGGCTCATCGAGCGCTTCGCCGCCGCCGATCCGGCCGTCAAATCGCTCACCCTGTCGCGCAACTTCGGCCACCACCCGGCGGTCTTCGCCGGCCTGGCGTTCGCCAGCGGCGAGGCGGTCATCATCCTCGACGCGGATCTGCAGGACCCGCCGGAGCTCATCCCGGAGCTCCTCGCCGCGCACTGGGACGGCTGCGAGCTGGTGTTCGCCCGGCGGACCGACAGCCAGGACGCGGTGGTCCTGAAGGCGCTGAAGTACGCCTTCCGGTGGCTGATGCGGAAGATCTCCGCCATCGATTTCCCGCATCACGTCGGCGTCTACAGCGTCATGAGCCGGTCGCTCAAGGAGCTGCTGCTCTCCATGCCGGAGCGGGAACGGTACCTGGTGGCGATGCAGCTCTACCTGGGCTTTCGCGTCGGCTTCGTCGATTACGCGCGGGACCGGCGGCAGGGCGGCGCCTCGAAACAGGATTGGGGGCGGCTCGTTCGTTTGGGCATGAACTCGCTCTTCGCCTATTCGAGCCTGCCGCTGCGCTGCTCGATGTTCGCCGGGTTCCTCTGCCTGCTGGCGACGGTGGCGGCCCTGGCGTACATCCTCTACGCCAAGCTCGTCCTCAAGATCGCCATCACCGGATGGGCCTCGGTGATGACCGCGATCCTCGGGATGGGGGCCATCCAGCTCTTGTCGCTCTGGGTGATCGGCGAATACGTCGATCGCATCTTCGAGAACACCAAGGGCCGCCCCTACTTCATCGTCTGGAAGCAGGCCGGGCGGCCGGGCATCGACAGCGCCCGGCGCACCACCGCGGTGCGCTCATGATGCGGGCGGAACACCTCGCGCAGCTCGACGCCATTGACCAGACCTACTGGTGGCACCGGGTCCGGTGGCGGGCGGTGCGGCGCAGCTTGCACCGCACCGCCCGCCGCCGCGCGTTCTCCGGCTATTTCGATATCGGCAGCGGCGGCGGCGGGCTGCCGGGGCTGCTGGTCAACGACTTTGCCTTCACCGAGATCCGGCTGTTTGACCAGCATGAGGTGCAGGGCTCCAAGATCAACCACCCCCGCGTCACCCAGCACGCGGTGGATCTGGAGCGCTTCCAGGCGGACGGGCTGCCGGCTCCTGAGCTGGTGACGTGCCTGGATGTCCTGGAGCATCTGCGCGATCCCGCCCAGCTGCTGCGTGAGCTGAGGCGCTGCGCGGCCGGGCGGACCAGCACCCTCATCGTGACCGTCCCCGCCATGCGCAGCGTCTGGTCGTGGTGGGATGAGCTCGCCGGCCATCACCGTCGCTACACCCGCCGGGAGCTCGAACGCCTGCTGGAGGACGCCGGCTGGCGCGTGGTGTACTGCCGGTATTTCTTCCATGCGGCGGTGGTCCCGCTGTGGCTTCGCCATCGATGGCGCGCCGGTGGCGGGTCGAAGCGCCTGGAGTTTCCGCGGCTGCCGGGCTGGCTCAATGGGTGGCTTGAGCGGGCCTTCTGGCTGGAGTACCTGGCGACCGATTGGTTCCCGCTGCCGTTTGGCTCCTCCCTGATTGCGGTCGCGCGGGTGGTGGGATGATGGAGCCTCCGGTCTGCGATCTGGTGGTGTTGAGCTGGAACCATCT